>CABRWN010000171.1 GCA_902474645.1 uncultured Collinsella sp. | reverse complement strand
GCGCTGCCGTATTCGCCGCGAAGCGCACCCCTCCAGAGGTGAGCTCGACGGGGTGTCCGGATTTGACCAGGTCGCAAAGGGCGTATATTCCATATCCCGCCACCCCGGCAATGGAAACGACGAGGCATCCGAGGAGGCCGGCCTGAGGCCCGGTGATGCCGTTCGTCGCATCGACAAGGGATTTGAGCATGCCCCGACAATCGCTTGCTTTGTTGTCCACCGCATCAATCGCCGCGTAGCTTGTAGCGGTGCGTTCCATAACGTCGTTCATCTGCTTACCTCCATTTTCCCGTTGATCCGAGCACGTATCCGCCCGCAAGGCCTAAAAGAAGAGCCACTGCACCCGAGACGAGCGCAGGAGACGGCCTCCGCGCCTGAGATACCGAGCAGGTCTCGCTCTCGGGAGCGGACACGCGAGCGAAATCCTCGCCCTCTTTCTCCTCCGCAACCGATCGGGCGATCAGCGAGAGGGCCTCGTGCAGGGTTGCCGATACGTACTCGAAATCGATCTCCGGCTCGATCTCGATGGGATGGTGGGCAGCCTCAAGCGCCGCCTTGATGGCGGAGACGTCTTCGGCCCCTAGGACCTCGTCGCCTCTCAGCAGCTCCTCGACTCGACGCGCGATGCTGCCCGTGCTCTGAACCTCGACTCGATCAGAATCGTTCCGAATAAAGGTCTTCTCGTTGGCGTTGACGACAAGGGAGACAATCCTTTCATCAGGGAGCTCGCGCCCAATTGCGTTGGACACTACCTCGCGCAAGACGTAACGTTTGGAGGCCATCCTCTCCCCGACGTTGCGCATGCGCCCGCTTCCGTCCTCAAACCTCAGGATCCCGTCGCTCCCGATCGCGGCCGAGGAGGAGTAGTTCTTCACTTCGACTATCACAAGACCCTGCCGGCTGACGAGGATCTGGTCGAACTCATCGTGCTCGCCCTCGTAGTCCAGCTCGGCATTGACCAGTTGCTCGAAGCCGGACCCGACATGCTTGATCGCGTAGAAGACCCGTCGTTCCCCGGCAAAACCCCTGATTAGGCCAGCGTGATAGGAGCTGAATCTCTTCAGCGCCTCTATCGCCGCGAGATAGCTTGGGACGCCCATGAGTCCGAGCTCTTCGCCTCGAGCAATAAGATGGTCGATGACGTGGTAGGTCTTCACGCTGGAGCTGTACTTGTCTTGAAACACCGTTCTGCATATTGCTTGCTCGAAATCGTTATGCCGTTCGAGAAGGGCCGGCACCTCGAACAATTTCTTGGTCAATTCGCATTTCATCGTTTAATCCTTTCGTATCGGATGACTTGATTCTCTCAACTTGATAGACTCGTGTATAGAAGCTTTTCACGAGTATCTCAGTGGTAAATGGAAGAGAGAAACAACATGGGACGAGTCTTAACCGATCAAGAAATGAAAGACGCCTGGGGTGAGCGATTTAAAACCGAGAGGAAAAAATGGTATGCAACGCAAGAGGACTTCGCGAATGCAATGCAGAAAGAAGGGCATGCTACGACGAAGACCACTGTTGGACGCTGGGAGAAAATCGGCGGCAAATACGGCAAAGAAAAACCCGGTTTCCCATCGTTTCCCACGATGCAAACGATTTCAAGACTCCTGAAAGTCCAGATTGGATACTTGATCGGCGAATCAAAGGGAAGGACGTTCGACGAGCAGGAGGTTTCGGAATATCTCGGAATAAGCGTGGAGGCGGTCAACGCGCTTCGCGAGCTCGCGGCGAGGCCCGGCGCCAATAGCAGCCCGTTTAAAGAAAAATACGGTTTGCCAACGACCTCTTATGCAGACACCCTCGAAAAAGTCCTGACGAGCAGTAGCTTTCGATGTCTTATTGACCATCTGAACGAGGTGGATTGCGGCATCTCCGATTTCACTGAGAGAAATTCCCCTAAATCCCGGAACGACAACGCGAACCTACTGGAAAGCGAACGCTGTCGCGAATATCGCCTTAGCCCGGAATCGAATCCGGAACGATTCGATCATGATGGGCACTTGGTCAACGAGAGCGGTGCAAGAATGTTCGACCCAGAAGACCCGGAAAGGCTCGGAGAAGAGGTCATCGGCATGAGGAATAGGGTGCGAATGGCGAAATGCCTGCTGATAGACGACCAAATGGCCATGGTCCGCGAGGTCTGGCCTCAAGTCGTTCAGCTCGATGAGGGCGTGGCGGACCTCGGCGATATTGTCGTTCAGGCGACCGAGAACAGCTGCAGGGTAACGGAGAAGCCCTAATCGAGCCGCCGACGCCCGCTCGTCCACCCCAGCTTGCCCAGACGGCCCTCCCGCAATGTCCTTGTCCCGGCGGGTGGGTACCATTTACCCGGGTGCACCTGGGGCAACGGGCTGAAAAACCTGTGCAAGGTCGCTCGCAGAACACGCAACATCAAACACGACAGAAGAGGCGAACGACAGATGCCGGACCCCGGACGACAGCACCGCGGAAGACGAGCATTCCGACCACAACCGAACAACTCCAGCTACTAGGCAGGCGCCCGCATGGGCGCCTTTTGCTTTTCGGGGACTTAGCTGCGAGCTAAGGCATGCGGCTCATGGCCGTTTCGTGAAGGCCCGACCAGCTCGACCCACCTCGACCCGTCTCCGCTCCCGCCGGGCGCGCCAAGCGCCATCAGGCGGTTCAATCGTCGCGCAGACGAAAAGGCACACGGTGTCGTGCGGTGTCCTCGCGCGGTGCCGCACGGGAAGATTGGAGGAACCATGGCAAGCACAGCCGAATGCGCCGCGCCCGAGGGCAACCAAGATCGCGGCGAATGGATGACGGTGATCGAGATGCAGGAGTACATGAGGGCGAGCCGAAACAAGGCGTACGACCTCATCTGGTCGGGAGAGATCGACTCGTACAGGCTCGGAAGGAAGCTCCTGGTTTCGAGGGCGTCCGTGGACGCCTACATCGAGTCGAGGAGCGGCAGGAAATGACGGCGGCGACCGCCCCGGGAGCCGCCCGCGGCCGGGCACGCGAGGGAGCCTCGAGACGAAAGGAGCTCGAGGACGACCATGACCAAGAGCACTAGCAGGAGCCAGGTGAGGCTCATCGCATCGACCAACGCGATATTCGGCGCCGACGAGGCGTGCGCGATGCTGCGCATCAGCCGCGACGCCATGTACCGGCTCGCCAAGGACCCCGACGACCCGTTCCCGATCCGCTACATCGGCGGCAAGACGCGCGACGGCATCGTGCTGCACGACGAGCTCGTCGCATGGGTCGAGCGCAACAGCGTCGTCGGCTCGCCCAGAAGGGACTAGCGCCGATGGCGGCCGCAGGCCCGAGGGGGCGCGACAGCCCCTCCCCGCGCGAGTTCACGGCGGTACGGCACTTCATGATGGCGGACCTGGGCCTCTCCGGCCTTCCCCTGCTCGTCTACGCGCGCATCTTCGGCTTCTGCGACGGCGGGTGCGACTACTTCGAGAGCAAGGGCAACCTGGCCCGCTTCCTCAACGTGCAGGAGCGCAGCGCCCACCGCGCCATCCGCGACCTGCTCGACCGGGGCCTCATCGAGGAATGCGGCGTGCACGCCCCGGCGCGCGGGCATGCCACGAAGCGATACCGCATCGTGCGCGAGAGGCTGCCGCCCGGAGCGCTGGCAACCCCTGACGGTTCGTCAGGGTTCCAGACGCAAAAGGGTGACGAGATGACAGGGTTCGCCGAGAACAAGGGTGACGAACCGTCAGGGTTCTCAGCCCGAACCCCTGACGAGATGACAGGAAAACCCCTGACGATATGCCACCCAATAAGCAAAAGGGACAACAAGGACTTCAGAAGATAAGGAAGGGGCGCCCGATGGACCGAGCGGGACTCATCACCCTGGAGCAGGCCCGGGCGGCCGGGCTCTCCT
>CABRWN010000170.1 GCA_902474645.1 uncultured Collinsella sp. | reverse complement strand
CAGCCGCAATCCAGCACCTTGGCATTTGGCGCAAGTCGCAGAAATCGAAGTCCCCACCGCGCCACAGGGCTGTGGCCCAGATTCATCATGGCAACCATAAGTTTTCCGCCGAGGCCCACGGGTTTGCGGGTGTTTTCAAAGAACGACATCTGGCCCCTCCGATTTCGTGCATTCCGCATAGGTCAACGGGAACGAGGCCTTCAGCACCGCGCTTTTCTGCACCGCCCAGCCGTTTTGACGCAGGAAACACAGGTATTCCTCGCTTGTCCACCTGCTGTGGAGGGGGAATCCCGCCATACTCATGAAAAAGGCTTTTGCCTTGCCGGAAACCGAGTTCCCCGCGTGGGTGAAGGTTGGCGCGATGAGCACGCCGTCGTCCTTCAGCACCCGCCTGATTTCTTGCAGGGCCTTTTCCGGATGCGGCACTATGTGAAGCGCGTTGGACGCGATCACCACTTCGAAGGACTTCTGTGCATAGGGCAGGCGGAACATATCTTGAACGGAAAAGTGCAGCTTTGCGGATTGATTGTCCCGCTTTGCTTCAAGGATCATCTGTGCAGAAGCGTCCGTAGCCTCGATGTGCGCCGCTACATTCACGATGCTCTTTGCGATAAGCCCCGTGCCGGTGGCAACCTCCAGCACGGTTTTTGCTTTCACCACCGGCCTGATCAGCTCATACATCTTCTCATACGCCGCCCGGTCCTTTCGCATGAAACGGTCGTACCGACCGGCATTCTTGTCCCAGAAGCTCTTGCGTTCGTGCATGGCCATCGCCCCCAAACAGTTAGAGCCATCTAACTATAACACACGAATCATGCAGTAAGATAAGGCTAACTTTAATTTCTTGGCTAAGGCGCATCTCTTCGGTTTTCGCTTATAGCGGCGCGAGTCGGATACTAGGCTGGAGCGGAAGAAGGAGCTTGGCGGACAGGTAGGTCGATACCGGTTCCCGGAACGGTGATCCAGCCAATTACACCAGGGCTCTAGTCATTGAGTGGGAGTAGGCTGACAGGGATTTGACCTGCACTTTTGAGTGCCGCACTGTACCGCTGAGTTTCGTTTCGTACGTGAGTCACGGCAAAGCCGCCAGCGACGGCGGTGGGTAAAAACGATCATCGAGTCTCCGTTCCCGCGTTGGGACGGAGCTTTTTCTTTGTCGTTTCACTCCCTTTTACCTGCGATTATTTTCATTTAGGAGCTTGCGTGCTATTCAGGAGTGAAAAGACCCGACAGTGGTCTGATATTGAAAGCTCCATGCCCCCCCAGCGTAGGGCGAGAGTAGCCTTTGCAAACCCTCCCGATATTAAGTTGACAGCTGAATATAGCTGTTTACCTCGGGGTTATAATCGCCTCAACCATATATTTCCTCTAGATAGGTTGCCCATGATGTTCAACACCGCCGAATCGCTTCTTATTGTCGAGGCCGGAAACACCGGCAAGTTCTCCAAGCTTCTCTACAACATGATTGGAAAGAACGATGACACAGAGGCTGGTCCGACCGGCCCCGTCGACGGCAGCGTCGATGCCTCCATCTTCAACGAGGGCCAGTTTGCTCAGACCGCCATCTCGTCGAGTCAGAAGGTCGTCTTCATCGGCTGGTCGGAAGGCACCGGAGACTACATCGACGCGATTCGGCTCGACAACCCCGAAGCCATCGACGAGGAAGGCGTCTACATCGGCGTGAGCGGGAACCACGCCTGCATCACAGTGAATACCGAGCCGCCTTCCAAGGAGGACTACTGGAAGTTCCTCGAAAGGGCAAGGGAGCATGGCATGGAGTTCGATGACCTTCTCGCGGCCCTGCGCCCCGGAGAGGAGGCGGTGGAACCCGAAGAAAGCAATGATTCCAATCCCGTGCTTGGTTTTGCCAAAATGGTAGGCAAGACCATCGGGAGGGCTGCCGCCGATGGCGCGAACGGCATCAACCAGGCCGTCGTCCTCCATCAGAAGGCGGGCGAGATCCGCGACCAACGCTACCAGTACGCTGTGAAACGCTTCTACCACGAGAAGCTCAAGAGCTTCGTCGAGGCGTAGGGATGAACGATTTCGACAAGGGGTTCGAGTTCTCCGCGCGCCATGCCGCCGCCGTGCCCGCCGGGATGGATGCTGCGAGCTGGGTGAACAGCGTGGAGGCCGCCATCGAGGAGCTGTACTCCGCGATGAACTCCTACGACCACTACAAAAACAGCAAGGCGGCGCAGGACTCCCTCAAGGGATTCCTGGCGGAGGAATGGGCCTTTGGGACGGCGAACGTCGACGCTGCCGTTAAGAGGGTCGACGCCAAGGGCATCAGGCTCGACTCGCACGACCTCGGGTCTGCGGATGTGGCCTGGGGCGCCGATCAGTACCAGCTCAAGTTCCTGACCGACCCGAAGAACATCGCGCGCAAGCTCGCGACGACGCTTCGCGATTCGTACAACGGCAGGCCGAAAAGATATGCGGATCTCTCTTTTGACGAGTGGGCCGTCGAGAAGGGCTTCGCGGGCAAAACCCCAGACGACTTGCTCTACGGCGACATGGGCGGCCTGATCCCGTCGGACAAGCTTGAAGCAGCCAAGCAGTACACGCTGATACGCATCGAGCGCGCGAAAGGCCGCGGCTTGGACGAAGAGGTGCAGCGCTGGACGAAGGTGCGCGACAACCTGACGGACCGAATCGAGACACCTGAGGGCGTCGAGGGCAGGCCCGCCACGAACGAGGAGATGCGCCGAAAGGCGATCGACGTCTCGAACAAGAAGAAGCTCGACCCCGCAGACGACGGCATGACCACGTCCCAACTAATCGCTGCGAGCGACATAGTGAAGCAATCGCTCAAGGCCGGCGGCACAGCCGCCGCCCTGAGCGCCGCCCTGAGCGTTGCCCCCGAGATCTACCGCGCCATCGATTACCTGATCGCAGAAGGAGAAATCGACGACGAGCACTTGAAGTCCATCGGGACGGCGGCATGCGCCGGCGCCACCAACGGGTTCGTGTCCGGATCGGCGACCGCGGCAATCACTGCCGCAGCAGCAAAGGGCGCCTTCGGCGAGATGGTAAAGGCCGCCGCAATGGGATCGAGGGGCGCGAACGTCATCGCATCACTCGTCGTGCTAACCATGGAGACGTGCCGAAACTCCTATCTCGTGGCGTCGGGGAGGATCGAGCCCGTCGAGATGGCGAGCAACATGGGCCAATCCGTGTTCTCAACCGTCATGATGCTCGGTGGAGCCGCTGTCGCGACCGCCCTGACAGGCGGGGCGACCCTCCCTGTGCTCATCGGATCCTTCGTCGGCGGAGCGGCGGGAAGCATGGCGTTCAAGCCCGTCTCGTCTTGCGTCATGAAGGTGTGCGTCGATTCCGGCGTCACATTCTTTGGCCTCATCGAGCAAGACTACGAGGTTCCCCAGCACCTGCTTTCGATGCTCGGCATCAAAGGGGCGAGCATTAAAACGGCAAGGGTAAAGACAGCCGCCGTTTCGACGGCGTCCCGACTCTCTGCGCCATCCGTGAAAACGGCGTGCCTGCACACCGCAGACGTCGTCTTCTTTGAGCGAGGGCTCGTCGGCGTCAACAAGGTTGCATATTCGTAGGGCGATGCCGGTGCGCATGAAGCGACCTGCGGTTTCGCAAATCAATCGAGCCATTTCTGAACCCGCGAATAAGGGGTTGATTCGCACATCGGACACTTAAGACCTCGCGAACAGAATGCATGCGCTGCAATGCAAACCAGTTAGCCTCGGTACGACCGCTGATGCAAGTCGCCGGGGCTCACTTGCTTCAGCAGGCAAGTTGCCCGTACGGAACACGCCGACAATCGGCGGGGGCATGCTGCACCTCGGAATCTCCAGTGCCAGAGGTTGATTTCCGATCTCAGCCGAACACATTAAGC
>CABRWN010000169.1 GCA_902474645.1 uncultured Collinsella sp. | reverse complement strand
GAGCCGTACCTATTCGCCGGCGGTTCCGGCGATGGAGCTGCACGCCGAGGGTGCGGCGTCGATGGATTTCTACCGCCTCGCTCATTAACCGTGCATGGAGCACGATTGGACTTGTTGGGCGGAATGTGTCGCAGTTGCCGCGGCCAGCTACCGCTTATCGCGTATAGCTACCGTTTGCGGAATAAGTAACACTCCTTAATAAACCGTGTAGAATCTCAGATAAGCACGGAGTTTTCCAGGGAGACGCTGTCCTTTGTTGTGTGCAAGGGACGGCGTCTCTTTGGCGCTTGGAGGCCGTTGCGCAACAGTGCGGTGGCGCGTGCCATGTATTGAAAAGCCAATGTCGAGATGGGTCGTGATGATAATGGGCAAGTACGTAATCGTGGTTGAGTCTGGGTCGGATGTGACGCCGGAGCTCTGCGAGCGCTACGGCATCGTGCGCGTGCCCATGCATGTCACGATTGGTGACGAGACCGTCGAGGACGGCTCGATCGATCCACTCGAGATTTATTCGCGCTGCAACGAGTTTGGTGTGATGCCCAAGACCAGCGGCTGCGCGCCCGCGGATTTTGCTCACGTGTACGACCGTATCCATGCCGAGCAGCCCGATGCGACCATTCTGCATCTTGCGTACTCCGAGGCCACGACCTGCTCGCATCAATCATCGAAGATTGCCGCCAAGGGTCGCGACTATGTCTACTCCATGGACACGCGCTTTGTCTCGGTGGGCCAGTCGCTCGTTGTCGTCGAGACCGCCAAGTATATTGAGGCTCATCCCGATGCCACCGTTGACGAAATTTTCGCCTTCACCAATTCGGTCATGGACCGCGTACTGTTGGGCTTTGTCCCAACCGATCTCGCCTTCCTTAAGGCCGGCGGTCGCTTGTCCAACGTGGCATTCCTCGGTGCCCATCTGCTCAAGATTAAGCCCTGCATTGAGGTAACGGGCGGCAAGTTCGTGGCGACCAAGAAGTTCCGCGGCTCTATGCTCAAGTGCGCCCGTGCCTTTATTGATCACATGGTAGAGAAGGGCGAGATCGACTACTCGCATATTGGCTTGGCGTATTCGGTGGGTCTTTCCGAGGAGTTGCGCGACGACATGGAAGTCTATGCACACGATCTTGGCTTTAAGGACGTTACCTGGACTCAGGTCGGCGGCGTCATCTCGAGCCATTGCGGCCCGACCGCCTTCGGTGCGGTGCTCACGCTTAAGGCGTAAGGCCTGGCGCCTATCGATATCTATTGCTTCGGCGGCGGGTGGGTTGTGACAACCTTCCCGCCGCTTTTGTGTGGGGCCAAATAGAACAACCCAATTGACCGCTAAACCATTTCACCATCATGCGTATGGGCTAGAATGGCTCTGGCATTTTAATTGGTTGCATCCAAGGAGAGGCAAGGTAGCGCGAATGGCAGAAATGACGCTTGAGGGTGTGGACGCCCGTCCCGAGGACTCTGCGTTTGCCCTTGGCCGCGTGCATTCGATCGAGACAATGGGAACGGTCGACGGACCCGGCATCCGCTTTGTGGTGTTTGTTCAGGGCTGTCCCATGCGCTGCGCGTATTGCCACAATCCCGATACCTGGTCGGTCAACGGTGGCACGATGGTGACCGTCGAGCACCTCATGGATGAGTTCCAGAGTAACCACGAGTTCTATCGCAGCGGCGGAATTACGGTTTCGGGCGGCGAGCCGCTTCTGCAGCCCGAGTTTTTGGCCGACCTGTTCCGTGCAATGCACAACAACCCCGATGGCCGTGTGCATACCTGCCTGGATAGCTGTGGCTACGCCTTCGACCCTCAGCATCCCGAGAAGTTCGATGCCGTGCTCAACGAGACCGACATGGTACTGCTCGATATTAAGCATGCCGACCCGGTCGAGCATAAAAAGCTGACCGGTTGTGATCCCGCACGCATCCTGGCGTTTGGCGATGAGCTGGCGCGACGCAAGATCAAGGTCGTTATCCGCCACGTGGTGGTGCCGGGCATTACCGACACGGTGGAGGAGTGCGAGAAGCTCGGTCGCCTCATCGCTCCATGGCACAACGTGGTGGGCCTGGAAATGCTGCCGTATCACACGATGGGTGTCGTCAAGTACGAGCAACTGGGCATTCCCTATAAGCTCGAGGGCGTGCCCCAGATGGATACCGCGCGCATGCCCGAGCTGCGCAATGCCGTTATGGCCGGTATGAAAAAGCGCCGTGCGGAGCTCAGGTCGGCCATCGGCTAACAAGCCCGTCCCAAATTGACTACCTTTTAAGATGTGTAACAAGGCGGGTTGGATCAGCGAGGACGGTTGCTATTCGACATGCGATGGCGGACTGATCGAAGCCGACGGCCGTACCTATGTCATGAGCGTCATGACATCGATGCCATGGAGTGACCGTTCGAGCGAGGTTACGGCCGCGATTGCAAAGGCTCTGTTTGATACGCGAGCTGCACTGGCTTAGCGTGTTCGTTTGGCGAGGTCAAACAAAATGCTGGTACCATACCTTGGTTGAGAATTTCGTATAGGTTTGGGGAATGGTATGGCTACCATCGCGATTATCGGTGCGCTCGAAAAAGAGATCATGCAGATTAAGGAAGAGCTGAGCGACGTTTGCATGGTACAGGAGGCGGGCTTGAACGTTGTGACCGGCGGGCACGGTGAATGCCGCCGCCGCAACACAGCATCTCATTAGTAAATATGCCCCGCAGGCCGTTGTGCTCTCGGGTATCGCGGGCGGTTTGAACCCCAAGCTCCATATCGACGATGTGGTCATTGGCAAACGCCTGCGCTATCTGGATACCGATACCGCGCTTATCGCCGAGTCTGCACCGGGGCTCGAGGAGTTTGGCTCGACGTCTGCGCTGGTCGATATTGCTGCCGATGTGCTTGCTGAGCGTGGCTTTGTCAACGCTTCGACAAATGCAGCCGCTTCGAACGAGGGAGCCAAACAATTCCTGGTCGGCACGATTGCCACGGGCAACCGCTTTGTGACGGGCGCCGCCATGCGCAACGACGCTATCGAGGCGACGCACGCCGATTGTGTCGGCATGGAGGGCGCGGCAATTGCTCATGTCGCAACTAAAAATGGTGTCGATTGCCTGGTGCTGCGCGCTATCAGCGATAATTGTGACGAGGCGTACGATGCGATTTGCGACCGCGAGTTCGACCTGTTCGAGTATGCCCGTACCGCGAGTGGCATTACGCTCGATATCGTTCGCCGTATCGCTGCTATCTATTAGCGCGCTCTTTTGTAAGAACCTACGACCAAGGAGTGTCCATGGCCGATTCCATTAACTACCAGCTTGCCAAGTTCGTTGCCAGCTATGGCAAGGTTTCGCAGATTCCCGAGTCCACCTGCCCCGAGGTGAGCTTCGTCGGCCGCTCCAACGTGGGCAAGTCGTCGATCATGAACAAGCTTTTTGGCCGCAAGAACCTCGTCAAGGTCTCGAGCACACCGGGCAAGACGAGCAACATCAACTTCTTTGAGGCTGACGACGTGCACTTCGTCGACCTGCCGGGTTATGGTTTCGCCCGTCGTTCCAAGGCCGAGCGTGACCGCTGGGCAGAACTTATCGGCGACTTCTTCGACTCGGAGCGCAGCTTTAACCTGGTCGTGTCGCTGGTGGATATTCGTCACGACCCGAGCAAGCTCGACCATGACATGATCGACTACCTGCAGGGCAACGAGTTCAACTTTATCGTCTGCCTCACCAAGGCCGACAAGCTCAGCCGCACCCAGCAGGCCCGCCAGGCAGCAGCCATCAAAAAGCAGCTCAACGTTCCGGCCGAGAACGTGATCATCACAAGCTCCCAGACCGGTACCGGCATCGACGAACTCAAAAAGCGCATCGCCGAGGCCTGCCTCTAATAAGCGCCCCAGCCTAGCAAGAGCCCCTATCAATAAAAGGCCATAATTTCAGCCCGGCGCCCCTTCGAAGCGTGGGTTCCTGTAGACATCGCTAATCACGTTACCATAGGGCCACCCAGGGGCATCCCCTTAAAAACATTCCGCAGCACGAGGCCCGCTTAT
>CABRWN010000168.1 GCA_902474645.1 uncultured Collinsella sp. | reverse complement strand
CCCGGGGCCTGCGCAGCCTGCCGCTCGTGGGCCATGAACGCGGGTTGGCTCGCGCGTTCCCCGAGATCGTCGAGGCGTCGCGTGCGTGCCGGTTTGGCGATTGCACGCACACTCACGAGCCGGGTTGCGCCGTTCGCGAGGCCGAGGACGCGGGACAGATCGACAGCCTGCGTCTGGAGACGTTCCAAAACCTGGCGTCATCCATGCGCGTGAGTGCCCAAATGCTCGATCCCGATGTCCATCTGTAATTGAATTTTCCTATGACAGCCGTCTCCCAACTGTTTGGGAGACGACTTTTTTACTGCCAAAGTGCCTCGAAATATGCGTTTTGCCGACGTTCTGACCAAAACCTTGCCACGAGCTTGACGGGCTGGTCAGCTTTTGGTCAGCAATTGGTTTGACACGCAAAACCAAGATTGCGATTGCGCCGCTTTGCGCCCTGGTCGCCCAGACAATGATGGTACGGGCATTTGCCCGGCACCGCCATGAGAGGAGCGGCCGTGAACAAGAGCAAGCGCATCGCCATCAGTTTGGTCGCGGGCGTGCTTGCCGCGGCGCTCTGCATGGTCTACAGCTCGTCGATCCGCTCGCAAGCCGAGCGGGCCCAGGCCGAGACTTTGGCAAAATACGGCGGCGACCGCGTTGAGGTGTGCGTCGCGGCGCGCGATATCGATGCGGGCGAGACCCTCGACGAGACTAATGTCATAACTCAGGAATGGCTGGCGAGTCTGTTGCCGCGTGATGCGGCGACCGAGCTGCGTCAGGTGCGCGGCGACGTGACGACCTCGCGCATTCCCAAAAACGCCGTGATCTGCAATGTCTACACCAAGGCCGAAAGCCACAAGCTCGAGGTGCCTAAAGGCAAGGTTGCCGTTTCGGTGGCGGTTGATGCCGAGCACTCGGTCGGCGGCGCCACGGGCGTGGGCAGCTATGTGGACGTGTACGTGCAAAAAGATGGCGTGACCGATCGTTTGTGCGGAGCGTACGTGATCGATACCAGCGAAGATGCCGGCGCCACGCGTGAAGGCAAGATCGAGTGGGTGACGCTGGCGGCAGACCCCGAAGATGTCAAGGAATTGCTGGGAGCCTCGGGAAAGGGAACGGTCAGCTTGACGATTCCCGCCACGGCGCGCGGCAAAAAGAGCGGAGGCGACGAGTGATGAAGGCGATCTGGCTTGCGTGCTGCGCGTGCGGCGATTACGGGCTGCTACAGCAGGAAGTCGAGGGTCGCGATGTGGGCGCGCAGGTGCTTCGCGTGGGCGACCTGGACGGGCTGGTATCCATGGCGCGGGCGTTTCCGTCGCGCCGCGGTGCCGCCATCATCGCGGCGTCTCTGTTCGATACCGAAGACGTGAGGAAGACCGTTGCGCGCCTGACGGCCGAGGGCCGTGTGAGTCGCGTCGTCGTGTTGATCGAGACACTCGACCCGTCGGATATCGAAGGACTGTTTCGCGCGGGGGCGACCGAGGTCATCGCTGCGCACAGTTTGTGCGGCAACGGGCGTGCGGGTGAGGGAACGGTTGATTCCGATCGACGCAGGACGATTGAGCCCGATGCTTTTGTTGATAGGGAACCCGGGGCGCCTCGCGCTACAAGAGGCCCGCGTGTTGATGAATATGGAAAAGCGGAAGCCGAGCATGGTCGGCGCCCCCGGGACCCCCTTGCATACGATGACGCTGGAGGGCCGGTACCGTATGGCGATGACGTTCTGGCTGAAGATATGGGATACGTGCACGGCGTAAATTTGGCCGATGAGCTCGATGAGGTCGAGGGTTTTGCCGGGGCTGGCGAGCCGTGTGCCGCTGCGTCTTTGGCTTCGGAACCGCAGCCCAGGCAGCCTGCCATGCCGGCTTGGGCTCGGCACGTGACCGCGGCGGGGGAGACGGGGATGTTATCGCCCGCGTCTGTGTCGCCGGTTCCCGCACCGTCAGCCCCTGCGCTGTCGGCGGACGCTTCGATTCCGTCGCGTCGGGCACCGGTCGTCTGCGCCGTTTCGGGTTCGGGCGGTTGCGGCAAGTCGACGATCGTTGCCACCATGGCGCATGCGGCGTCGCTGTTGGGTTTGCGTGCCGCCGTGCTCGACTTGGACCTCATGTTTGGAAACCTATACGATCTGCTGGGTGTCGATGCCCCGCACGATATGGCGACGCTTATCGAGCCGTCGGCGGCGGGCGCACTTGCCGAGTCGGATATCGTGGCCGCATCGATGCGCGTCGCCCCGGGTGTCACGCTCTGGGGGCCTGTCGCGGCCCCCGAGAAGGCCGAGCTCATGGCACGTCCGGTGGAGCTATTGCTCGATGTTTTGCGTCGCGAATCCGACGTGGTCTTTGTCGACACCTCGGTCTTTTGGGGTGATGCCGTGGCCGCCGCAGTGGCGGCGAGCGACCGTTGTCTGGTCGTAGGCGATGCGGCGGTATCGTCCGCGACATCCGCCTCGCGCGTGGCGAGCCGTGTGGGCGTGCCACGCACCCGTATGAGCGCCGTGTTCAACCGGTTTGGTGCGCGCGGCGCCGACGAGGACGTCGCCATGCGCTTTGAGATTGCCTGCGCACTGAGCTCCAAGATCCGCATTGCCGATGGCGGTCAGGACTTGGCCGCGCTCATGGCATTCGGTCGCGCCGACGAGGCAGTGGGTCAGACGAGCACTTTTGCGACCAGCGTGCGCGAGGCCACGCGCGAGATGCTCGTGGAGCTGGGCTGCGCCGTCGGTCCCTGGAGCGATATGGTCGCCGACCGCGCGACCCGCACCGAGCGCCCGCGCATCCGTCTTCCCTGGTCGCGTGAGGGTGATTCGCGATGAGTCTGCAGACGAGGATTAAAGCCGCTGGCGCGGCCGCCGCGGCTGCCCCCGTTGATGCGGGACGCCACCGTGCCGTTAAACGCCGCACCAAGCGTGCGGTGATGGACCGCATGGGCTACGACGAGGTGGCGCGCATCAGTGCCTACGTCGATCCGGCCCTTGCCCGCTCTGAGCTACGTCCGGCGGTGGAAGCGGCGCTCAACGTGGAAGAGCCGACCGACTTGGCGACGCCTGAGCGTGAGACCATCATCGACGAGATCCTAGATGACGTGGTGGGCCTGGGACCGCTGCAGCCGCTCATCGAGGACGACACCGTTACCGAAATCATGATCAACGGCTGTCGCTCTGCCTTTTTTGAGCGCAGTGGCGTTTTGTATCCCATCGAGCACGCGTTTGAGGACGACGAGCAGATCCGTGTGCTCATCGACCGCATCATCTCGCCGCTCGGCCGTCGTATTGACGAGCGTAGCCCCATCGTCAACGCCCGCCTCAAGACGGGTTATCGCGTCAACGCGGTGATTCCACCCGTGGCGATTGACGGGCCAATCCTCACCATTCGTAAGTTCTCGGACCGTATCTGTTCGTTGGACGAGCTTGTGGGGTTGGGGTCACTGCCGCTTTGGTATGCGCAGCTGCTGTCGTGCGCGGTGTCGTTGCGGCAGGACTTGGCGGTTGCGGGGGGCACGGGGTCGGGAAAGACCACGCTGCTCAACGCGCTGTCGTGCGAGATTTCCACCGGCGAGCGCATCGTGACGATCGAGGATTCCGCCGAGCTCAAGTTTGCACATCACCCACACGTTGTTCGTCTGGAGGCGCGTGAGGCGTCAATCGAGGGCGAGGGCGCGGTGACGATTCGCGACCTGGTGACCAATGCTCTGCGTATGCGCCCCGATCGCATCGTCGTGGGCGAGGTGCGCGGTGCCGAGTGCTGCGACATGCTGCAGGCCATGAACACGGGCCACGACGGCTCGCTCACCACGCTCCATGCGGGCACCGAGCAGGAGACCGTGGTTCGCCTGACGCTGCTTGCGCGCTACGGCATCGATTTGCCGAGTGAGCTTATCGAAGAGCAGATCGCCATGGCGCTCGACGGCATCGTGATGTCCGAGCGTCATGCAGATGGCAGGCGCTTTGTGGCCTCATATTCGGGGGTTCACCGCGGCGCGTCGGGCGGTGTTGAGCTCGAACGCTACGTGACGTTCGATGCCGCCGAACGCACCTGGACGCTCGACCG
>CABRWN010000167.1 GCA_902474645.1 uncultured Collinsella sp. | reverse complement strand
CGGACTGTTTGGCCGCCTGACGGCCGCAAACAGTCCGTATTTCACCGCAACTGCGGAGGGGGGTCCGGCACCCCCCCCCTGTTAGCGGGGCACGTAGCGACCGGGCTGGGCTCCGGTGGGCTCGCCGTCGCGTGCCGCCAGCACGCCGTTCACAAACACAGCCTTGGCGCGGCCGTGTGCCTCAAAACCCTCGAGTGGCGTGTAGTCCACAGCCTGATGCTGCGTCGCCGCGCGAATGGTCCAGCGCGCCCGGGGATCCCACACGCACACGTCGGCATCGGAGCCCTCGGCAAGACAGCCCTTGCGCGGGTACATGCCAAACACGCGCGCCGGGTTCTCGCTCATCAGGCGGCAGAGGTCCTCGGGGCCCAGCTGCCCCTCAAAGCTCGTGGCAATCGCGACGGGACGATGCTCCACGCCGGGCCCGCCGTTGGGAATCGCGCGGAAGTCGTCGCGCCCGCGGTCCTTTTGCCCGTGCAGATTAAAGCTGCAGTGGTCGGTGGCGATGGTATCGATCTCGCCGGCCACAAGCGCCTCGCGCAGGGCCGCACGGTCGCCAGCATGGCGCAGCGGCGGACTCATCACATACTTGGCACCCGCAAAGCCGTCTTCCCCCTGCTCCAGATAGCAGGTGTCGTCGAGCATCAGATATTGAGGGCAGGTCTCGACATAGATATTCTTCTGCCCGCGCGCCTTGGCGGCACGAATGGCCTCGAGCCCCAGCTTGGTCGAAAGGTGCACCACGTTGACCGGTGCGTCGCCGGCCAGGTGCGCCAGATATAGCAGACGGCTCACGGCCTCGGCCTCGCACACGTCCGGACGGCTGAGCGCGTGGCCCTCGGGCCCGTGGATACCCTGCTCAAACACGCGCTTCTGCAGCTCATTCACCAGCGTACCGTTCTCGCAATGCACGCACAGGATACCGCCAATACGCTTGAGCTCCTCGAGCACCTCGAGCGTCTCGGCATCGTCCAGGCGCAGATGATCGTAAGCAAAGTAGGTCTTGAACGACGATACGCCCGCCTCGCGCATGGCCGAAAGATCGGCGCGGTTGCGCTCGTTCCACTCGGCAAGCGCCATATGGAAGGCATAGTTGGCGGTGCAGGTGCCGTCAGCGCGATGATGCCACTCGGCAAGGGCATCGGGCATGGTCACGCCGCGATCGGCCGTCGCGTAGTCCACAATGGTCGTCGTGCCGCCGCAGGCAGCCGCACGCGTACCGGTCTCAAAGCTATCTGCCGTCCAATCCATGCCAGTCCAGCACTGCATGTGCGTGTGGCCGTCGATAAAGCCGGGAAACACCCAGCAGCTCGCGGCATCCTCGACGGTATCGCCCTCGCCCGGCTCGATTGCCGCGGCAATCCGCACAATCTTGTCGCCCTCCATGGCAAGATCGGCGCGACGAAGCCCCTGGGGCGTCACGAGCGCGCCGTTTTTGATGATGATCATGTTGCTCCTTATTGATTAATACAGTTGGCCACGCGATCAAAATACGAGCAGGCCGCGATATGCTCCGTTATGCGTCGCTGCCCCTCGGCGGTATCGACATCCCACAGCTCATAGGCGCGCGCTTCGACCAGCGCAACGTCGACGCGGCCTTTGAGAATCGAACCGCCGCCGTCCTTGCCCTCAAGACACATAAGTGCATCGAACAGTTCCGCCGGAAAGAGCACCGGGCTCGAAGGTTCACCGTTGCACGCAAGACGCACCGGATGCTTGCGGCCACGCTCGTCAAATGCACGAACCATAGCCTCAAAAGAATCCGAACTCACGAGCGGCTGGTCGCCCGGCAAAAAGAGGCAACCTTTCCAGTTGCGTTCGACTCCCCACGAAAGGCCCGCACGGACGCTTTCGCTGCGCAGCTCGCCATCGTGCAGCACACACGGGCAATGCTTGTCCTCGCAAATCTGGGCGACCTCGGGCCAACGCGTCGAAACCACGACGTCAAAGCCCCGGGGAACCGAATCGATGGTCCGGGCAATCAGCGGCTCGCCATAGATATCGGCAAGCATCTTGTTAGAGCCAAACCGCTTGCCCTCGCCCGAAGCCATAATGACGCATCCAAGTTTCATGGTGGTACCTCCCCCGAAACCATCGTACCCATAACTCGCGCCGCGGGCATCCACATCGAAAGAGCCTATCCCGCACGCCCGCGATGCAAAAAAGGGGCACCCCGCCGGTTGGCAGAGCGCCCCCTTTACATGGCTTACCTCAGCCCGGCTTTAGGCCTGGAGCCAACGGGCGGTGTTGCGCTCGTCGAGGGCCTTGAGGGTAGCGGCGGGATCGGCAACCTTCTGCAGGAACATCATGGCAGCGATGGCGTACGGCTTGTAGCTGGCCTCCTTGTACATGCCCACGCGGTGCATGTCGAAGACGTCGGCGTTAACCTCGCCGTGCTCGCAGGAGACACCGGAGATGTCGGCGGGCAGCGGGTGCATAAAGATGGTGTCCTGGCCGTTGGCAGTCTTCTCCATGAGCTCGGTCGTGGAGCACCAATCCTGATGGGTGGCGTTCTGGGCGAGCAGCTCCTTCTCGAGCGCAGCGATGCCGGCGTCGTCGCCCTCGGCGTACAGGTTGGTACGCTTCTCCATGGCGGCAAACGGAGCCCAGCTCTTGGGGATCACGATGTCGGCGCCCTCGAAGGCCTCGGCCATGGTGTTGACCTGCTTAAAGGTGGTGCCGGACTCGGCGGCATAGCCCTTGGCGCGCTCGACGACCTCGGGCATGAGGTCGTAGCCCTCGGGGTGAGCAAGGGTGACGTCCATGCCAAAACGGGGCAGCAGGCTGATCAGCGACTGCGGGCAGGACAGCGGCTTGCCGTAAGAGGGCGAATAGGCCCAGGTGACGGCAACCTTCTTGCCCTTGAGGTTCTCGAGGCCACCAAACTCGTTGATGAGGTAGAGCATGTCGGCAGAGGACTGCGTGGGGTGGTCGGAATCGGACTGCAGGGAGATGAGCGTGGGACGGTGATCCAGAACGCCGTCCTCGTAAGCCTGCTGGACAGACTCGGAGACCTCAGCCATGTAGGCGTCGCCCTTGCCGATGTACATGTCGTCGCGGATGCCGATGACGTCGGCCATGAAGGAGATCATGGTAGCGGTCTCGCGGACGGTCTCGCCGTGAGCGATCTGGGACTTCTTCTCGTCCAGGTCCTGCAGCTCAAGGCCGAGCAGGTTGGCGGCCTTAGAGAAGGAGAAGCGCGTGCGGGTGGAGTTGTCGCGGAACAGGGAGACGGCAAGACCGGAGTCGAAGATCTTGGACGAAACGTTGTTCTCACGCAGCTCGCGCAGTGCGTCGGCGACGATGTAGAGAGCCTTGAGCTCATCGGTGGTCTTGTCCCAGGTGTGCAGGAAGTCGCTGCCGTACATACCCTTAAAATCGAGGCCGTTCAGCTGCTCGACAAGCTCGGTAAACTTGGCGTCCATGGAAATGTCCTTTCAAAAGATGAAACGATCGCAATGAGCAGACGTGCTCCGGCATGCGCGTGTGGCTAGAACATGCAGAGCACTATGACGAGGACCCGCCACCGTTGAGGAAGCATGGAAGATAACGACCGCGGGCCCCGAGTCAACAGGGGGTGCCGGGGACACGAACGGCCCCCGGCTCAACAAAATCGAGGAATGGGACTAATCGATCTTGTTGTTGGTCAGACCGGCGCGGAACACGGTGGCGTCGCCATCGGCCTGGCTCGGATCGTAGAGGTTCAGGGCAGCCACATACATGGCGGCAGCGGTGACCAGGTCGTCCTTGTAGGTGACCTCGTTGGGAGCGTGAGCCTGAGACTCGGCACCCGGGCCAAAGCCCACGCAGGGGATGCCATAGCGGCCCTGGATGGAAACGCAGTTCGTAGAGAAGGTCCACTTGTCGCACAGCGGGCGACCGGTGCGCTTGTCCATGCTGGGCTCGCAGCCGATGCGCTCGTCACCGAACATGGCCTTGTGGGCGTCGACGAGGGCCTTGACGTGCGGAGCGGTCTCCTTGTTGATCCACGTGGGGAAGTAAGCCTCGGTCTCGTAGACCTCGCCGGTCCAGGACGGACGGTCGTACATGTACATGGAGACCTTCACGTCGTCGCCGTACTTCTTGGCTGCCGGCAGGTTGCGGATCTCGTCCAGGCAGGACTCCCAGGTCTCGCCGGCGGTCATGCGGCGGTCGATGGAGATGGCG
>CABRWN010000166.1 GCA_902474645.1 uncultured Collinsella sp. | reverse complement strand
ACCCGCTCCCGCGACCGAGCCTGAACCGGCGCCCGAGCCTGAGACGGCATCTGAGTCCGAGCCTGCACCTGAGCCTGAGCCTGAGCCGGCACCTGCACCTGAGCCGGCGTCCGAGCCAAGCTCCGACGAGGAGCCTCAGGACGAGTAGCCACGCCGCCTGCTATTTGGGGACGGGCTAGAAATATCGCTTGACAGATGAGCGGGGGCGGGCGTGTCGAAACGTCCGCCCCCCCTTTGACATCGCGATGTGGCTATGACTGCGAGATGCCAGCGAATCGATTACTCGTCGTGCTTCTCCTCGCGGCGTGCAGCAGCGCGTGCGTCGTGGATGCCCTTGATCGCGGCATGGCGAGCCGTTCGGGCATCATGGATGGCGTCGCGAGCCTCGGCGGTCGTCGCCTTGGCAGAGCGCAACTTGGCGGCCAGATCGGGGTTGGTTTCGGCGACCGCGGTAATCGCGGGGCCGTCGAGCTCCTCTTGCGTGGGCTCGGCCAAAAAGTCGATAGCATACTGGGCGGCCACCATGGAGCCCTTTGCCAGCACGGTCTCGTCAATCTTGTAAAAGCAGGAATGCTGGGCGTACGTGGCGCCAATCTTGGGGTTGCGCGTACCTACAAAGGCGAGCACGCCCGGCACGCGGCGCAGGTACTCCGAAAAATCCTCGCCCGAAAGCGTGCCGCGATAATGGCCTTGGCCGGTGGGGCCCAGGCACTTGGTTACAGCCTGACGGCAGCGCTCGCTCGAGGCTGCGTCGTTTTCGACCTTGTAGTTGGCGATGGTGTAGTCGGTGAGCTCTGCCTCGGCGCCCAAGGCGGCCGCGGTATGCTCCACGATGCGGCGCATAAGCTCCGGCATTTCCTCGTGTGTCTTGTCGCCATAGGTGCGCACCGTGCCGGCAAGGTAGGCCGTGCCGGCGATAACGTTACGCGCCGTGCCGCCGTGCAGCTCGCCGACGGTGATGACAGCCGGCTCGTAGGGGCTGATTTCGCGCGAGACGATGGTCTGCAGGGCGTGGACGATCTCGGCGGCAACCATAACGGCGTCGTGGCCGCGCTGGGGCATGGCGCCGTGGCATGAGGTGCCGCGGACGTCGATGCGGAACCAGTCGGTATTGGCCATGCGCGGACCGGGCTCGCAGCTCACGGTGCCGGCGTCGACCTCACTCCAGATGTGCGCGGCGTAGGCGCCATCGACGCCGTCGAGCACACCCGTGCCGATCATGAGCTTAGCGCCCTGGCCGTTTTCCTCGCTGGGCTGGAATACGATGCGGACTTCGCCGTGGATGTCGTCGGTCATATGGCGCAGGATTTGCAGCGTTCCGAGCATCATGGCGATATGGCAGTCGTGGCCGCAGGCGTGCATGCAGCCCTCGTTGACGCTGGCGAACTCCTCGCCGGTCTGCTCGGTGACGGGCAGGGCGTCGATGTCGGCGCGCAGCAGGATGCGGCGGCGTGGCGTGCCGTCCTCGCGATAGGCGTCGGGCGCGGTGCCGCGAAGGGTCGCCACAAGGCCCGTCTTGAGCGGACGCTCGTAGGGGATATTCATGGCGTCGAGCTGGTTGGCGATGTCAGAGGTCGTGCGCTCCTCGGCAAGGCTCAGCTCCGGGTGCTTATGGAAGTGCCGGCGCTGCTTGATGATATAGGGTTCAAACTCGGTAGCGATATCTTTGATGGCTGCGGTGACGTCGTCAGCCGCGCGAGCCTCGGTCGCCGCCATAATCTGCTGTGCCTTGGTCTTCGTCATGGTCGATTTGCTCCTTGCTGGGTTGATCGCAAAATCGTACAAGCTCTCTCCAGTATGCCACCTGCCGCTAGGGCTGGCAAAGTTGCCGTTTGCCGCTTGGGGTTTTGTTGCAAGGGCGGGGGAGTACACTCGGGGGTGTTGAATTTCCTGCCAGAGATGGGGATGCCCATGCAACATATCGATCGGATTATCCGCTCCAAGAACGTCTTTACCGCGCAAGACGGCATCGATACCGCCCGCGAGCTGGCGATTGCCATCGCAGGCGACCGTATCGTCGCAGTCGGTGCGCCCGATGACGTGATCGCCGCCGTTCCCGCCGCCACGTCGGTTATCGATTACGGCGAGCAGTTTGTCTGCCCAGGTTTCCATGACGCTCATCTGCACTTCTTCCATACCTCGGTCGGCTCCTCGCCGTACATGCTCATGGATATGGGCATGTCCGAGGCTGCGCTGGTGCAGCACGCGCTCGAGTTTTCCAAGGACCTGCCCGATGACGCTTGGGTTGTGACGCAGGGCTGGCGCGACTACCGTTGGGACCCGCCCGAGCATCCTACCAAGGCGTCGCTCGATGCGGCATTCCCCGATCGTCCCTGCGCTATGTATTCGGGCGACGGGCACACGCTTTGGCTCAACAGCCGCGCACTCGAGGCGCTCGGCGTCACACGCGACAGCGAGCCGCCAGCGGGCGGCAGCTACGACAAGGATGCAAACGGCGAGCTCACGGGCATTGCTCACGAGGCGGCTGCCATGCAGTTGCTACCGCGCTGCCTTGAGTGGCTGGGGGAGGATCGCATTGCAAGCGCTTACTCCGATCAAATGAGGCGTATGGCCGAGCAGGGCATCACCTCGATCTGCGATATGTCGCTCATGCCCATGCCGGGCTGCGATTTTATCCGCGACGATGTCTATGACAAACTGCAGATGGCCGGCAAGCTGGGCATTCGTGCCCATCTGTTCCCCACGCTGCTGGATGACCAGACGCGTCTAGAAGAGCTCCAGGTACGTTACGCGAACAACGCGCTGCTTTCGGCGCCGGGTTTTAAGCAGTTTTTCGACGGCGTGTCGAGCGAACACACGGCATATCTCACCGAGCCCTATACCAATCCGCGCTTCCCTGGCGACCAGGGCCGTCTGACGGTCCCGGCTGAGCGCATGCGCAAACTGGTTCTGGCGGCTGCGGAGCGCGGCCACACTGTGCGTATCCACGTCATCGGCGACGGTGCGATTCATGCCGCACTCGATATCTTTGAGGAGGCCGCCGGCCTGTACGGCCTGCCCCAGCACGGCCGTAACACGCTTGAACATTTGGAGAATCTGCTGCCCGAGGACATCGATCGTCTGCGCAAGCTTAACGTCGTTGCCTCGAGCCAGCCCTGCCACATTACACTCGACCCGGGTGGACCGGAGCGCGACCTGGGCTTGGAGCGCAGCCGCATCATGTGGCCGTTCGCAACTTATCAGCAGCGCGGCATCCGCCAAGCTTTCGGTACCGATAGCCCCATCACAGCTGTTACCAGCATGAACGTGCTCTACACGGCTATCACGCGCCAGGACCCCCGCAGCCACTGGCCCGAGGGCGGCTGGTTGCCGAGCGAGCGCATCGATGCAGCAACAGCCCTGCGCAACTACACCCTGGGCAGCGCCTATGCAGCGGGCGACGAACAAAACCTCGGCAGCTTGGAGCCCGGCAAGTATGCCGACCTGGTAGTCCTGGACCAAAACCCGCTCACCATCGACCCCCAAGAGCTCCAAGCCACCAAAGTCCAAGCCACCTACCTGGCCGGCAACCTGATCTACGAGCGTTAATATTCATGTCGTACCGTTAAGCGCGGCTCGGGCAGCCTATTTTGGGATAGCGCTCGAGCCGCGTTTGTTTGCCGATGGGGGTTCGCTAGGAGCGTCCCCGCTCTGCTGGATTTGGGCGCAGGGTGTAGACGCTGCTGCCCCGCGCGCCCAATTTGGACATCAGCAATGCTGTCTCTTGGTGTTTTGCATACTTCCAGTTGCAGATTGCATAAAAAAGCTGAGATGTTCTTTCCGGCCCTGATGTACCCCCGCCTGGGCCGTGCAAAAAACGGAGTATTCAGCACCGCGAGCTCTGCCGGCGCCGCTGCGGTCGGGCGGCATTGCGGAGATCGACGTCATTTTGGGGTCCGGTGCGGCGCGAAGTGCGCCCATTTGTTCCAATGCGGCCTGCCCACCGACCAAAACCGCCGCTGAAGGCGTTCTTGGGACCAATAAGGTGTGTCCGGCGCGTATGCAGCCGTCCTGGCTTGCTGAATACTCCCAAAAATGCACGGCGCTCCCCAGGGGACCCGTGCGCGCAGCGAAAACCATGCCCACGTTCCTATCCGCATCGCCATTTTGCTGCACTGACTTTTCTGAATGCCGGGACCGAATTAGTTAACCTGCCTCCCGTGTGGCTCCGGAGGGGCGGGGCATAAGGTTTATCGCGAGT
>CABRWN010000165.1 GCA_902474645.1 uncultured Collinsella sp. | reverse complement strand
GCGGGCATCAGTGGTCTACGGCCGATGGCGAGAACTGCACCGTCTACACGCGTGACGGCAATGTGTACACGGGTGTGGTTCTTAACACCGAGCCTTCGGCGCACGTGGCCGACGAGCCGGTCAAGACCATCGAGAAGAACATGGAAATCCTGCTCGATGAGAATGTCGACAGCAAGGACGATGTGCTTGAGCTGGGCATTCAGACCGGCGACATCATCGCTATGGATCCGCGTACCACGGTGACGGAGAGCGGCTACATCAAGAGCCGCTTCCTGGATGACAAGCTGTCGGCGTCGATTCTGCTGGGTCTGGCCCGCGCTGTTGCTGATGGCGAGGTGTCGCTTTCGCGCAAGGTGTCGCTGCTCTTTACCGTGTACGAGGAGGTCGGCCACGGCGGTGCTTTCGTGCCGGCCGACACGCGCGAGATGATCAGCGTTGACATGGGCTGCGTGGGCGACGACCTGGGCTGCACCGAGCGCATGGTGTCGATTTGCGCCAAGGATTCGGGTGGCCCCTACAACTACGATCTGGTGACCACGCTGTCCAATATCGCGCGCGAGCTTGAGCTCGATTATGCCATCGACGTGTACCCGCATTACGGCTCGGACGTTGAGGCCACGCTCTCTGCCGGCTACGACATCCGTCACGGCCTGATCGGCCCCGGCGTGTACGCGAGCCACAACTACGAGCGCAGCCACATCGACGGCGTGCGCAACACCTACGAGCTCGTCCGCGCCTACGTACAGCGCTAGGGGAGCAGCTTGCGACTCGGCTGACCGATCGCTAAGGCCCGATTTCTTGGGCCTTTTTTCGCTTTAGGATGTTTAGTATTATGATGTATGTAATCTATTAACTAAACATATAAATTACTTAACGAGGTGATGCGGTGTATGGATACGTCTGGGTACTTGTCTATGGGTGATGCCGCCCACCTGTTGGGCGTTACGAAAGCCCGCATATCTCAACTTGCCGCATCGGGAACGCTTGTGTGCGATATTGTGGGCGGACGGAAGATGGTTGAGTATGATTCTGCGGTCGCTTATCAAAAGGTCCGCAAACGTGGACGCCGTCCTGCGGCCGATGTGGGGCGCAAGTTTACGCTGATGTCCGCCGATTACGAGGTTGCACGTGTTTCGTTTGATCCGACGCGCGAGTTTTCCTTCGAAATCGCCGAGGTCCTCGATGCGCAACGAATGCCGTTTGGCACGTGCTCGAGCTCTTCTCCAACGGTGAATAAACGGGATCTCAACGTGTGGTGGGGGCATCGGTCGGTACCCGATGTTCGCCCTGGGCTTATCTCGCGCTACCGCGAGCTGGGGATTGTCAGCGGCATTGAGGCTCCGGTTCGGTGCCTGGGCCTCTCGCTTTCGGATTGTTATTGGCTGCGGCCGGCCGATTGCGCCGAACTCAAATGGCAAAACATCAATTATTTTGAGAACGAATTTGAGCGATCGGCACCCGAAGAGCGTTCGGGTTGGCTGGAAGGCATCGGTCTTAAAAATCCGGATAACACGTCCGAGGGCGAGCTCCCTAAATCGTGGATGATTCGAAACGACATTCGCGTTTTGGCTAAAGGGTGCGGGATGGACGATCAACGTCCCTTTAACGAGGCGGTTGCAACGGCTCTACATCGTCGCTTGCTGTCGGAGGGCGAGTTTGTTCCTTATACGGTTGAGCGGATGTTCGATGGCCCTGTGTGTCTGTGCGACGACTTTCTTGATGGCCGCGAGGAATATGTTCCGGCTGTTTACGTTAAGAACGCCCTTGGCGGCCAGCGAGGAAGCTCGACGTACGACCGATACTGTCGCTTCCTTGGTAAGCATGGTGTCGATGAGGCCGCTGTGAGAAGGTCTATGTCGCAGATGATTATCTGCGATGCCCTTTTGGCCAACAGCGACCGCCATTGGCGAAACTTCGGCATTATCCGCAATGTCGACACCCTGGAGATAAAACCTGCTCCGCTGTTCGATAGCGGCAACTGCCTGTGGTACAACGTATCAACTGCCGTGCTCGCAGCTGGGGAGTTTGGGTTTTCCGCTAAGCCGTTTGGGCCCGACCCTTCCGTCCAGCTGGCGCTTGCGGACTCGCTCGATTGGTTCGATTCAACACGACTCAACGGATTTGTTGATGAGGCGATCGAGATTCTTTCGCAGAGCGAATGGGCGACGGCGGAGGGTCGACTCGAGGCCATTTGCCGCGGCCTCGAGCGTCGCGTTATCGAGGTGAATGCTGCTGTTGGAGTGCTTCGACACGTGCGGCGATAATCCCGCGGCTACCTGATGGCTGCCGTAACGGTGCCGCCGCCGAGGACGATGTCGCCGCGGTAGACTACAACGGCTTGGCCGGGGGCGATGGCTCGCTGCGGCTCGTCAAAAGTTAGCAGCATTTGCCCATCTTCGTCACGCGTAAGGGTCGCTGCCTGGTCTTTCTGACGGTAGCGGTATTTGGCACCTACGCGAATGCCGCCGGCGTCGAGCTCCGCCTCCATGCGTGCGTCCGGCGCGCTCCAGATCCACTCATCGGCCGTGAGGGCAGCGGCGGTCAGGTCCTCGGCCTCGCCCAGATGCACGGTGTTGTTGGCGGCGTCGACGCCCGTCACATACACGGGATGCGCCATCGCGACGCCCAGGCCCTTGCGCTGGCCGATGGTGTAGCGCAGCGCGCCGTTGTGGCGCCCGACCACGCTGCCGTCGCGCCACACAATGTCGCCCGGTGCAGCGGGATGTCCGCAGCGGCGCTCGATGTAGCCCGCGTAGTCACCGTCTGGAATAAAGCAGATGTCCTCGCTTTCGGCCTTCTGGGCGTTGGTAAATCCCTGCTCGGCGGCTATGCGGCGTACGTCGTGCTCTTTGTCTAGGCCTGCCAGCGGAAAGATCGTGTGCGCCAGGCGCTCCTGCGTAAGCGAATACAAAAAGTAGCTTTGGTCCTTTTTGGGATCTTCGCCGCGATGTAGCTGCCAGGTGCCGTCTGCCGCCTGGCTTGTTTTGGCGTAATGTCCCGTTGCGATGTAGTCGCAGCCCATGTCCAGCGCCGCATCGAGCAGCGCGCCAAACTTAATGTGGCGGTTGCAGATAATGCACGGATTGGGCGTCAGCCCCTCCTGGTAGGCGTTCACAAAACGCTCGATAACGTTGCGGTCGAACGTCTGCTGCAGGTCGAGCACATGGTGGGGTATCCCCAGGCGCTCGGCGACGGCCTTTGCATCGGCGATGTCGCGGTCAACCTTGCTCATGCCCGTGGCGGGGTCGGGCGCGGGGCAGGTGAGTCGCATGGTGGCGCCGACGCATTCGTAGCCCTGGCTTTTGAGCAGGTACGCGGTCACGCTGGAATCGACGCCGCCGCTCATGGCGACGAGCACGCGCTTGTTGTGCATGGGGAGGTTCTCCTTGGTGGCATGTGGCCAAAAAAGAAAAGCGGCGCGGGAGGCTGGTTCCGCGCCGCAGACATTGTAGCAAGTTCGGGCGTCATGTGGGACACCCTGTTGGGATGAGCCCAGGCTGCCAGAAGAGAGGGGAGACCGGCGTGCCTTGGACTCGTTCTAAGAACGAGAAGCTCTAGTCCTGGAAGAGCGCCGTGGACAGGTAGCGCTCGCCGGTGTCGGCAAGCAGGGCCACGATGGTCTTGCCCTCGTTCTCGGGGCGCTTGGCCAGCTGCAGTGCGGCCCACACGGCGGCGCCGGACGAAATGCCCACGAGCACGCCCTCCTTGTGGCCCACGGCGCGGCCGGTGGCAAAGGCGTCGTCGTTCTCGACGGGGATGATCTCGTCGTAGACCCGGGTATCGAGGACGTCGGGCACAAAGCCGGCGCCGATGCCCTGGATCTTGTGCGGGCCGGCCTGGCCCTTGGAGAGCACCGGGGAGGTGGCGGGCTCGACGGCGACGACCTGAATCTCGGGGTTCTGCTCCTTGAGGAACTCACCCACGCCGGTTACGGTGCCGCCGGTTCCAACGCCGGCGACGAAGATGTCGACCTCGCCGTCGGTGTCATCCCAGATCTCGGGGCCGGTCGTGGCCTTGTGGATGGCGGGGTTGGCGGGGTTCACAAACTGGCCGGCGATGATGCTGTTGGGAGTCTCCTTCTGCAGCTCCTCGGCCTTGGCGATAGCGCCCTTCATGCCTTTGGAACCGTCGGTGAGCACAAGCTGTGCGCCGTATGCCTGCATAAGTTTGCGGCGCTCGACGGACATGGTCTCGGGCATGGTGATGATCACCTTGTAGCCGCGGGCAGCCGCCACCGAGGCGGTGGC
>CABRWN010000164.1 GCA_902474645.1 uncultured Collinsella sp. | reverse complement strand
TCTTCTTAAATCATGCATTGTAGCAGTCAAAGTGCGTTAAGATACTTCCCCAGTATTGGGCGCCCAAGGTTGGGCTGGGTCCTACGAGGCCTGCAGCCGACCGGTCGCATGGAAAAAGGAGAAACATGGCTACGTTCTTTCCCGGTGAGTCCCACACGTTTTCGGAGTATCTGCTGGTCCCTGGTTACTCGTCCTCGCAGTGCATCCCCAACAACGTCTCTCTTAAGACGCCGCTGACCCGCTTTAAGCGCGGTGAGAAGCCGGCAATCACCCTGAACATCCCCATGGTTTCCGCCATCATGCAGTCCGTCTCGGGCGTCGATATGGGTGTCGCGCTCGCTACCGAGGGTGGCCTGTCCTTCATTTACGGTTCCCAGAGCGCCGAGTCCGAGGCCGCTATGGTCAAGGCCGTCAAGGATCACAAGGCCGGTTTCGTTCAGTCCGATTCCACGCTGACCCCCGACATGACCATGGAGCAGGTCATCGAGCTCAAGGAGAAGACCGGTCACTCCACCATGCCGGTTACCGACGACGGCACTCCCAAGGGCAAGCTTCTGGGCATCGTCACCAGCCGTGACTATCGCCCCAGTCGCGATGACCACCAGACGAAGGTCTCCGAGTTCATGACCCCGCGTGAGCAGCTTATCGTGGGGGACAAGAACATCAGCCTCAAGGTTGCCAACGACGTCATCTGGGACAACAAGCTTAACGCCCTGCCCATCGTCGACGACAACGATCACCTTATGGGCATTGTCTTCCGCAAGGACTACGACAGCCACAAGACCAACCCCAACGAGCTGCTCGATAACGACAAGCGCTACATGGTCGGCGCCGGTATCAACACCCGCGACTATGCCGAGCGCGTGCCGCTGCTCATCGAGGCCGGCGCCGATGTCCTGTGCATCGACTCCTCCGAGGGCTTCAGCGAGTGGCAGAAGCGCACCATCGAGTGGATTCGCGCCAACTACGGCGAGGACGTCAAGGTCGGTGCCGGTAACGTCGTCGACGCCGAGGGCTTCCGCTTCCTGGCCGACTGCGGTGCCGACTTCATCAAGGTCGGTATCGGCGGCGGTTCCATCTGCATTACCCGCGAGACCAAGGGTATCGGTCGTGGCCAGGCCACCGCGTTGATCGACGTCTGCCGCGCTCGCGACGAGTACTACGAGGAGACCGGTGTTTACGTGCCCGTGTGCTCCGACGGCGGTATCGTCTACGACTACCACATGACGCTCGCCCTGGCCATGGGTGCAGACTTTATGATGCTGGGCCGTTACTTCGCCCGCTTCGACGAGAGCCCGACCGAGCGCGTCAACGTCAACGGCCAGTACATGAAGGAGTACTGGGGCGAGGGTTCCGCGCGTGCCCGCAACTGGCAGCGCTACGACCTAGGCGGCGCCGCGAAGCTCAGCTTCGTCGAGGGCGTCGACTCCTACGTTCCCTACGCCGGCTCCCTCAAGGACGGTGTGGGCGGCACGCTCTACAAGGTCAAGTCCACGATGTGCAACTGCGGTGCCCTCTCGATCCCCGAGCTCCAGGAAAAGGCACGCCTGACCCTGGTGAGTTCCACCTCCATCGTCGAAGGCGGCGCCCACGACGTAGTCGTGAAAGACTCCCAGCAGAGCGTTTCCTACCGCTAAGCGGCTTTCCCAAGCACCGCACCTTGCCGTTCAAACCGTCGCTCGCGTACCAAAGTACGCGTCGCTCCTCTTTCACGGCAATCTGCGGCACCTGGAAAACCCGTTCGTGCTAGAACGAGTTTCAAACAAAGGTTGATTCCCAACCACGTTATTTAGATAAAGCGAGATGCCTGCAAGTCGCAGGCATCTCGCTTGTTGTATTTGCTATCATCAGTCAAGTTAACCTTAGGGTCGGTCGGCTTAGCTTTGTTCGCTACAAGTTCCGCACGCAAAGAAGAGCACTTAATGTGCTCTTCGTCTTGCGCAGGACTGTCCGCTGTAGCGAATAAAGCTAAGCCGACCGACCCCAGCTAAGATTAAAGGAGCTGATATGTGCGATTGCACAGATCATAAGGACGAGATCCCTGCCTACGACGCGCAGGCCATTGAGTCCAGGTGGATGAAGGCCTGGGAGGACTCCAACCTCTTTGCCGTCGACACCGACGACAGCAAGCCCAAGAAGTACGTGCTCGAGATGTTCCCGTATCCGTCGGGCGACCTGCACATGGGCCACGCGCGCAACTATACCATCGGCGATGCCATGGCCCGTCAGGCCCGCATGCGCGGCTTTGACGTGCTGCACCCCATCGGCTTTGACGCCTTTGGCCTGCCCGCCGAGAACGCCGCCATCAAGCACAACACGCAGGCTGCTGCCTGGACGTACAAGAACATGGACCAGGCGCTCGCCACGATGAAGCGCATGGGCTTCTCCTATGATCTGGATCGCATGGTCAAGACCTGCAGCCCCGACTACTACCGCTGGGGTCAGTGGATCTTTGAGAAGCTGTGGGAAAAGGGTCTGGTCTACCGCAAAAAGAACCCGGTCAACTGGTGCCCCACCTGCAAGACCGTTCTGGCCAACGAGCAGGTTACCGAGGGTAAGTGCTGGCGCTGCGGCACCGAGCCCGAGAAGCGCGACCTGGAGCAGTGGTACTACAAGATCACCGAGTACTCCCAGGAGCTGCTCGACGATCTGGAGAAGCTCCCCGGCTGGCCCGAGCGCGTCAAGCAGATGCAGGCCAACTGGATCGGTCGCTCCGAGGGCGCCGAGGTCGACTTTACCCTTTGCGACCAGGATGGCGAGCCCATCGAGGGCGACGAGGGCAAGATCACCGTCTTCACCACGCGTGCCGATACGCTCTTTGGCGTGTCCTTCTTTGTCCTGGCTCCCGAGTACGCCGGTCTTCACGAGCTCGTCGAGGGCACGGAGTACGAGGAGTCCGTCACCAAGATCGTCGAGGACTCCAAGCATATCTCTGCCGTCGAGCGTGCCCAGGGTACCCTTGAGAAGCACGGTGCCTTTACCGGCCGCTACGTGGTGAACCCCGTCAACGGCGAGAAGGTCCCCGTGTGGGTTGCCGATTATGTCGTTGCCGACTACGGCACCGGTGCCGTCATGGCCGTTCCCTGCGGCGACCAGCGCGACTTTGAGTTTGCCCGCAAGTACGACCTGCCGATCGTGCCGATCATCCTGGACGATGACGATCGCGCTGCCGTCGAGGCCAGCGGCGAGACCATCGATACCTTCCATGCCGAGACCGTCGACTGGGATTGCGCCCACGCTGCCGAGGGCACGTTGGTCCAGTCCGGCAAGTACACCGGCATGCGCGGCGGTAAGCACTCCGAGGGCGAGGCTGCCATCGTGGCCGACCTCGAGGCCATGGGCTGCGGTCGTCGCAAGGTCGAGTTCCGCCTGCGCGACTGGCTCATCAGCCGTCAGCGTTATTGGGGCAACCCCATCCCGGCCATCCACTGCGAGCACTGCGGCATCGTGCCCGTGCCCGAGGATCAGCTGCCGGTGACGCTGCCCGAGAACCTGGACCTGGGCGCCGGCGAAACCCTCGCCGAGTGCAAGGAGTTCTACGAGACCACCTGCCCGGTCTGCGGTCGCCCGGCCAAACGCGAGACCGATACCATGGACACCTTCACCTGCTCCAGCTGGTATTACCTGCGCTATACCGACCCGCACAACACCGAGCTGCCCTTCTCCAAGGAAGCCGCCGACCGTTGGATGCCCGTCGATAACTACATCGGCGGCATCGAGCACGCCATTCTGCACCTGCTCTACAGCCGTTTCTTTACCAAGGCGCTGCGCGACTTGGGCCTGCTGAGCGTGGACGAGCCCTTCACCAACCTGCTGTGCCAGGGCATGGTCAAGGACGAGAACGGCGACACCATGTCCAAGTCCAAGGGCAATGTCGTGCCCCCGAGCTCGGTCATCGAGCCCTACGGCGCCGACACCATGCGTCTGGCGATCCTGTTTATCGCCCCGCCCGAGAAGGACTTCGACTGGGATCCCAAGGCCGTTGAGGGCGCCAACCGCTTCATCAAGCGCGCCTGGCGTATCGTTTGGCAGCTCGTCCAGTCCGGCGACGCCAACGTGGCCTTCGACAAGTCCGCGCTCGACGAGGTTGCGATGAAGCTCTATCGCGAGCGTCACCGCACCATCGCCAAGTGCACCGAGGACTTCGATCGCGGCCAGTTCAACACCGCCATTTCGGCCGTCATGGAGCTCGTCAACGCGGCGAGCGCCTACCTCAACGCCACTGAGGGTACCGCCCGCGACAAGGCGCTGTGCTACGGCGTGGCTAAGG
>CABRWN010000163.1 GCA_902474645.1 uncultured Collinsella sp. | reverse complement strand
CTTTCGCCGGCGCTTAATAAGGAATCTAGTTGGTGCTCATTCGTTTTGCTGCGGACTCGACGTAGCTTGCCATCTCATCGACGTCGCAGACGTCTTCGAAGCGGACGGGCTTGGACTCGAGTTCGGCGAGCTGCGCCGGGGCGACCGTATTGGTGGCCTGCTCGAGCACGCGCATGGCCTCAAAGTCGTCCTCGGGAACGTCGAGGCCCAGGGCGTCGCAGCAGGCGCGCGGGAACTTGTAGGGGCTGGCGGTCGAAAGCAGCACGCGGGCCTTGGCACCCTCGGCAGGAGCGACCTGCTCAAAGACGTGATAGCCGCAAGCGGTGTGCGGGTCGATCACGTAGCCGTTCGCATCCCAGCAGCTCTTGATGGCGGCGCGGACCTCGTCCTCGCTGGCCCAGCCGCAGCCAAACACGCTCTGGATCTTGGCCAGCAGCTCGGCGGGCACCTCGTAGCGACCGGTCTGGGCAAGCTGCTCCATAAGGCCGGCAACGAGCTCGCAGTCGCCGTCGGACAGGAAGTAGAGCATGCGCTCCAGGTTGGAGCTAATAAGGATATCCATCGACGGCGAGATGGTCGTGAAGAACGGGCGGTTACGGTCGTAAACGCCGGTGGTCAGGAAGTCGGCAAGCACGTTGTTCTTGTCGCTCGCCACGACGAGCTTGGCGACGGGCAGGCCCATGCGCTTGGCATAGTAGCCGGCCAGGATATCGCCAAAGTTGCCAGTTGGTACACAGAACTCTACGGCGTCGCCAGCCTCGATAGCGCCGGCGCGCAGCAGCTGCGCATAGGCGGCAAAGTAGTAGACGACCTGCGGTACCAGACGGCCGACGTTGATGGAGTTGGCACTCGAAAGCACCGTGCCTGCGGCCTCCAGACGCTCGGCAAGCTCCTTATCGGCAAAGATGCGCTTGACGGCGCTCTGGGCGTCGTCAAAGTTGCCGCGGATGCCGCAGACGGCGACGTTGTCGCCCTCCTGCGTGGACATCTGCAGGTTCTGGACGCGGCTGACCTTGCCCTCGGGATAAAAGACGGTGATGCCCGTGCCCGGGGCGTCGGCAAAGCCGGCGAGTGCGGCCTTGCCCGTGTCGCCCGACGTGGCGGTGACGATCATGATGCGCTCGGCGCCGCCGTCTTTGGCGGAAGTGCGGGCCATCAGACGGGGGAGCATCTGCAGAGCGACGTCCTTGAAGGCGCTCGTGGGGCCGCCAAAGAGCTCCATCACATAGGTCTGAGGGGCGTCGGCGCCCGGCGCGGCGTCGAGTTTGACGAGCGGCGTGACCTCTTCACTCGCAAACGTGCCGCGGTATGCCTCGTCGACACACGCCGAAATTTCTTCGGTCGTGTAATCATTCAGTAACATTCCCAACACATCTTGAGCGATTTCAAAGTACGATTTATCTGCAAGCGAGCTGATATCGACCTGCTGGGTGCCGAGCTCGTCCGAGACAAACAAACCCCCGTCGGGAGCGATGCCGGTGCGGATTGCCACCTTACTTGAGCACGATAAAGTGCGTCCTCGTGTACTATGATAAGTTCCCATATAACACTGCTCCTCGGATGCCTTGGTCCCAATCGGTGAAACCATGGTATCAGAGCGCGCAAAACAGGTTTGCAGAGGCTTTTAGAAAGGTAACCTCAAGCCCATGATTAAGATTGCCAAGTTTGGCGGCTCGTCGGTCGCCGACGCCGAACACTTCAAGAAGATTAAGGCCATCGTCGATGCCGACCCTGCCCGCCGTTTTGTGGTGGTTTCTGCCTGCGGCCGCCGCTTTAAGGGCGACACCAAGGTGACCGACCTGCTCTACCTGGTTAACGCGCACGTTAAGTATCACGTTTCGTGCGAGGAACTGCTCGAGGACATTGGCCAGCGCTATTTTGATATCGCTGACGAGCTGGAGCTCACCTATCCCATCCGCGAGGAGTTTGCGGCCTTTGCCGAGCGCGCCCGCTTGGGCGGCTACTCTACCGAGGAGCTCGTGAGCCGTGGCGAGTACTTCACCGCTCGCCTGATGGCCGAGTACCTGGCCCTGCCGTTCCTGGACGCCGCGACGGTTGTGGCGTTCCATCACGACGGTACGCTCAGCATGAACCGCACTTCCGAGCTGGTGCAGGAGTACGGTCAGCAGGGCGGCTTTGTTATGCCCGGTTTCTACGGCGCGACGCGAGAGGGCCAGATCAAGCTGCTCGACCGTGGCGGCGGCGATATCTCGGGCTCGATTCTGGCCAAGTGCCTGGGCGCCGATCTGTACGAGAACTGGACCGACGTTTCGGGTTTCTATTCTGCCGATCCGCGTATTGTTCCCGAGGCTCAGCCCATTGCGCGCGTTACCTATGAGGAGCTGCGCGAGCTTTCGTACATGGGCGCAAGCGTCCTGCACGAGGAGGCCGTGTTCCCCGTGCGCGAGGCAGGCATTCCGCTGGTCATCAAGAACACCAATGCGCCGCAGGACCCCGGCACCATCATTAGCGAGACGGCTGATGAGGGCGAGGCAGAGCCCATCATTACCGGCGTGACCGGCAAGCGCGGTTTTGTCGCCATCAACGTGGCCCGCGACCGCACCAAGCCCCGTGTTGGCTTTATGCGCCGCGCGCTTTCGGTCTTCGAGCGCTATGACGTTTCCGTCGAGCACATGCCCACCGGTGTCGACCGCTTTGGCGCCGTGGTACAGGAGCAGGATGTGCACGACTCGCTGTACTCGCTCGTGGGCGACATTCAGCAGGAGGTAGAGCCGCTCGAGATCGAGGTTGTCGAGGGTCTGGCACTTATCGCGACCGTTGGCCGCAACCTGCGCGGTCGTGCCGGCATCTCTGGCCATCTGTTTGGCATGCTTGGCCAGGCCGGCGTGAGCGTGCGTATGATTTCGCAGAGCTGCGACGAGATCAACATCATTATCGGTGTCGAGGAGAAGGACTTCGACCTGGCGATTCGGACCATTTACCGTGCCTTCTCCGATGAGAACGGCATTGTGAAGGTCTCCGACCTGGAGGCTTCCGCGCCGGTCGATCCCGCTCTGGCTGCGCTCCACAAGTAGCTGCTATCTCGCTAGATTTTTGAGTCATGTCTCAAAATCTACGGCGGGGCGTTTCGTTTCGGTTTCGTTTCGACGGGGCGGGTTTCGTGCCCGCCCCGTTCTTGTATACACTGGCAACAATAATTGGCCTGCTCGGCGTGCGGGCAAAAGCCACAACCTTTAAAGGGGGAAGCATGAAACAGTACACGGTTGCTATTTTGGGCGCGACGGGAGCCGTGGGCACCCAGATGCTCGAGTGCCTCAACGAGCAGAAGTTTCCGGTCGGTAAGCTCAAGCTGCTGGCGAGCGCGCGCTCTGCGGGCAAGACCGTTGAGTTCCGCGGCGAGCAGATCGTAATCGAAGAGGCTTGCCCCGAGGCCTTTGAGGGCTGCGACATCGTACTCGGCGCTGCCGGCGACGATATCGCCAAGGAGCTGCTGCCCGAGGCCGTCAAGCGCGGCGCCGTCGTGGTCGACAACAGCCATGCTTTCCGTATGGATCCCGAGGTGCCGCTGGTCGTGCCCGAGATCAATGCCGACGATATCAAGTGGCATCACGGCCTTATCGCCAACCCCAACTGCGCGACCATCATCGGCCTGGTTCCCACGTGGCCGCTGCATCAGCTCGCCGGTGTGAAGCGCATGATCGTCTCGACGTATCAGGCGGCTTCGGGTGCCGGCGCTCCCGGTATGGCCGAGCTCGAGGCTCAGCTGGCCGCCCTGGGCCGCGGCGAGGAGATTCCCGAGCCGCGCGCGTTTGCCGCCCAGCTGGCGAGCAACCTGATTCCGCAGATCGGCGGCGTCAAGGAGGAAGGCTTTACCTCCGAGGAGATGAAGCTGCAGAACGAGGGCCGTAAGATCATGCACCTGCCCGAGTTGCGCGTGAACTGCACCTGCGTGCGCGTGCCCGTGCTGCGTTCGCACTCCGAGAGCATTACGCTCGAGTTTGAGCGCGATATTACGGTCGAGGAGGCTCGTGCTGCGCTGGCTGCCGCTCCCGGCGTCAAGCTGGTTGACGATATGGCTGCCGAGGATGCACACGACCGTTTCCCCATGCCGATGGATACGTCCGACCAGGACCTGATTTGGGTCGGCCGCGTGCGTCGCGACATCTCGAACCCCGAGGCCGCGCGCGGTATCACCTTCTGGTGCTGCGGCGACCAAATCCGTAAGGGCGCGGCAACCAACGCCGTCCAGATCGCCAAGCTGCTCTGCGAGTAGCGGTGGACCTGTCCGGCGGGGGCCGGGCTTAGTTTTCAGAACGTCCTCGACCATGCGTGGCGCCTTGTCCTGCTCCTTCGGAGCCGCGGA
>CABRWN010000162.1 GCA_902474645.1 uncultured Collinsella sp. | reverse complement strand
CGGTGAACAGGCTCGTGAAGTTCGCCTCGGTGTCGATGTTCTCCTCGCGGTGGGCGGAGAGCAGCATGTAGCGCTTGGGCTCCAGGCCGAGCTCGGATAGGATATTCGAGGCTTCGATCTTCTCCAGGTTCGCGCGCAGGACCTCGGCCATGGGCGAGCCCGTGACGTAGGTGCGCTCCGGGGCGCAGCCGGTGTCCTTGAGGTAACGGCGCGCATGCTCGGAGTAGGCCAGGTTGACGTCGGAGATCACGTCGACGATGCGGCGGTTGGTCTCCTCGGGCAGGCACTCGTCCTTGCAGCGGTTGCCCGCCTCCATGTGGAAGATGGGGATGTGCAGGCGCTTGGCAGCGATGGCAGACAGGCAGCTGTTGGTATCGCCCAGAATCAAAAGGGCGTCAGGCTGCACCTGCACCATGAGCTTGTAACTCGCGGCGATGATGTTGCCGACAGTCTCGCCCAGGTCGGCGCCCACGGCGTCAAGGTAGACGTCGGGGTCGTCCAGCGACAGGTCGCGGAAGAAGATGCCGTTAAGCGTGTAGTCGTAGTTCTGCCCGGTGTGCGCCAGCAGGCAGTCGAAGTGGCGGCGGCACTTCTTGATGACCTCGGACAAGCGGATGACCTCGGGACGGGTGCCCACGATGATCAGGAGCTTCAGGCGGCCGTCGTCCTTGAATGCGATATCGGAACAGTCCTTGCCCATGCGGCTAGACCTCCTCGTAGTAGGTGTCGGGGTTCTCGGGGTCGAAGGGCTCGTTGGCCCACATGACCGTCACGAGGTCCTCGGTGTCGGACAGGTTGGTGATGGAGTGCGTGTAGCCGGGGATCATCTCCACGGGGCGCATGTCGAGGCCCGAGACGACGTACTCGTCGACGGGGAACGGGTTGCCCTCGGCGTCCTCTCCCACCTTCCTGAGCTTGATCGACGCGGTGCCGGAGACCACCAGGAACCTCTCCCACTTGCTCATGTGCCAGTGGTTGCCCTTGGTGATGCCGGGCCTCGAGACGTTGATGGAGACCTGGCCGCGCTCCGGCGTGCGCAGGAACTCGGTGAACGATCCGCGCGCGTCCGTGTTGGGTCTGAGGTCGTAGGCGAAGTGCCCCGGCTCGTAATAGGAAAGGAACGTGCTCCAGAGCTTCTTGGAGAAGGAGCCCTTCGAAAGGTCGTGCACCGACAGGGTCTCGCGGCTGTCGCGGAAGCACCCGAGCAGGTAGACTATCTCGCCCAGGCTCTTCATGTCGGTCTCGGGGACGAAACAGAAGTCATCCCCCTCCACGCGCTCCAACCCGTCGTAGCCGCAGCGGTGCTCCTCCCCCAGCAGGGCGCCCAGCATCTCGTCGACCAGGTCGTCGATGTAGAGGAGCTCCAGCTCCACCGAGGGGTCGTTCACGGTGTAGGGGCGGCCGTTGGCGATGGCGTCGCAGAAGGTCGCCACGGCGGAGTTGTAGCGCGGGCGGCACCACTTGCCGTAGAGGTTGGGGAAGCGGTAGATGAGCACCGGGGCGCCGGTCCTCTCGGAGTACTCCCGGAACAGGCCCTCCCCCGCCTGCTTGGACTCGCCGTAGACCGAGCCCTCGAAGCGGCCCGACAGGCTCGCCTGCGCGGAGCTGGAGAGCATGACGGGGCACCTATTGCCGTGTCGCTCGAGCGTCTCGAGCAGCATGGAGGCGAACCCGAAGTTGCCCTCCATGAACTCGGACTGGTCCTTGGGCCGGTTGACGCCGGCCAGGTTGAAGACGAAGTCGGCGCGGGAGCAGTACCCGTCCAGCTCCGCGGGCGTCGAGTCGACGTCGTACTCCATGACCTCGAGCGGCAGCAGGCCCGCGTATCTCTCGCGGCGGTCCTTGCCGTCGCGGATGTTCTTCAACGCGCAGCAGAGGTTCTTCCCGACGAAGCCCCTCGCGCCGGTAACGAGGACGCGCACCCTACTGCACCGCCTCGTGCTCGCGGCCCTCGAGCGCCAGCTGCACGTACTCGGCGGTCTTGATCTTGGCGATGGTGCCCTCCACGTCGAGCCTCTCGGTGTTGTGGGAGGTGTAGGACTCGTCGGCCTGGGTCTCAACCTCGCCGTCGACGACGAACTTGTCGTAGTTGAGGTCGCGCGAGTCGCAGGCGACGCGGTAGTAGCCGCCCATGTCCTCGGCACGGAGGCGCTCCTCGCGGGTCATGAGGGTCTCGAAGAGCTTCTCGCCGTGGCGGGTGCCGATGACCTGGGTGCCCACGCGGCCGAAGACCTCCTGGACCGCCTCGGCGAGGTCGCCGATGGTGGATGCCGGAGCCTTCTGGATGAACAGGTCGCCGGGGTTGGCGTGCTCGAAGGCGAACTGCACCAGGTCGACCGCCTCGTCTAAGTTCATGAGGAAGCGGGTCATGTTCGGGTCGGTGACCGTCAGCGGCTCGCCCTTGCGGATGCGGTCGATGAACAGCGGGATGACGCTGCCGCGCGAGCACATGACGTTGCCGTAGCGGGTGCAGCAGATGGTGGTGCGGCCGGCGCCGTTTCGGGCGTTGGCGTAGATGATGGACTCCATCATGGCCTTGGACTTGCCCATGGCGTTGATGGGGTAGGCCGCCTTGTCGGTGGACAGGCACACGACACGGTCGACGCCCTCGTCGATGGCGGCGTGCAGAACGTTGTCCGTGCCGATGACGTTGGTGCGCACGGCCTCCATGGGGAAGAACTCGCAGGAGGGCACCTGCTTGAGGGCGGCGGCGTGGAAGATGTAGTCGACCCCGTGCATGGCGTCGCGCACCGACTGGGCGTTGCGGACGTCGCCGATGAAGAAGCGCACCTTGGAGGCGAGCTCGGGGGACTTCTCCTGCAGGCGGTGGCGCATGTCGTCCTGCTTCTTCTCGTCGCGGGAGAAGATGCGGATCTCGGCCAGGTCGGTGTCCATGAAGTGCTTGAGGACGGTGTTGCCGAACGAGCCGGTGCCGCCCGTGATCATGAGGGTCTTGTCTTTGAACGTAGAGGTGTTAGTCATCTATTGCGCGCCTTCCATCGTCATAACGAGCAGCTTTTCTATCTCGTTCATAAACCGTTGTTTAGTGAAATTGGCCTTGTAGTAAGCGCGGCCATTCTCGCCGCAGGAAACGTAGGAGTCGGAGTTATCCAAGTAATCCGTCATGAGAGCCGCTAGGCCCTCAGCATCGCCAGCAGGAACCGCCCTGCCGCACCCAGAATCGTTGATGACCTGAACCGCGGAACCATCGATAGAGGCAAGAATCGGCTTGCCAGCAGCCATGAATCCTTGCAGACGACTAGGAAGCGTAGAATTGATTCCAGGGGCCCCGGGAACGTTAAGCGTAAGCAAGCAGCAATCAGCGTTGCGGTAGTAGTTCGGCATTTCCTCGTACGGACGACGCCCATGGAACACAACATGCTTTTCAAGCTCGTGGTCAGCAACATACTGCCTGCAGTACTGCATGGCGGAACCGTCACCTACAATGTGCAGCTCGAAATCATCGCGGTGCTTAAGCGAATTCACGGCCTCTAACACGCAAGGCATGTACTGAAGCTTGCCGATGTTGCCCATGATCAAGAACCGCACCTTGTCCGAAGGAAGCGCTGTAAGGTCCATGTCCAGGTATGAATCCTCGGCGTATTGTGGCAGGTAAAATACCTTATCGCGACTGATTCCAAACTCCTGATCGAAGTAATCGACATAGGAGCTGGCATTTGTAGCGCTAACGTTTGCCTGACGATAGATCTTCGAGCTCATGGCCTTGATAAGTGGCATCGCAAAGTTGAGCTTGTCGGGCAGCATCGCTTTAATCGCATCAGGCCAGAGGTCGGCGCAATACAGGAACACGGGGATACCGGTTCGTTTTTTCATTCGCATGGCGGGTTCGGACATAAGAACCGGAGACAGCTGATAGGCGAATATAACGTCGAAATCACTCGACAGTTTGCCAGCCTTTTTATCGGCCTCCCGCATGTAGCTAAGATAGTTCTTCGCAAGCCCTCTGATTCCGGGCTTCCTGGGAATCTCTTCCACGCGAATGATGTTGACACCGTTATGAACCTGCTGGCGATTCTTGCCGTGCAGATATTCCTCGGGAACAACACCCTTTGGATAGTTAGGAATGCCAACAAGCGCAGTCACTTGGTGGCCGCGCCGCACAAGCTCTTCGCATATCTCGGTTATCTGAAAATGCTCCGGCCAATAATGCTGGCAGACCATTAGAATTCTCAACGTCCAGTCCTTTTCTTTCCATACATTGCACCGAAGGTGCCGGTAAAGCATTTCCAATTCATGTGGTAACAACGGTTTCGCACATAGTGAAGCTTGATCTTCTGCCGCATGCCGCTCTCAAAGGTCGTGGCGTTGCGGTCGGTTGCCTGCCATAGGCCGGTG
>CABRWN010000161.1 GCA_902474645.1 uncultured Collinsella sp. | reverse complement strand
CAGGAGGCCACTTAATGTGGCCTCCGTCGTGAGCAGGACTATAGAGCAGGAAACTTAGCCCGTGCCGGGGCCGCTGAGCCCTGACCGGCGGGATAGACCAGTTCAGATGGGGCTTTGATGCATGGGTGGTCTGTTGGTGGGCAAATGGGTATCATACTGTGGTTATTGCATCGACTCTGTGATGCATGTTTGTACGTTCCCGGCGGTCGGTTTGCCAGAAGCGCCCCGTCGGTTGTTTCAGACCCGTTTCGAAGAAAGGAAACAACACTCACCTATGGCAGCTAAAAAATCATCTCCCTTGAAGATCATCCCGCTCGGCGGCCTTGACGGCATCGGCAAGAACATGACGGTCTTCGAGTGCGGCGACGACATGGTGCTCGTCGACGCCGGCCTCATGTTCCCCGACGACTCCCAGCCTGGTATCGACCTGGTGCTTCCCGACTACACCTATGTTCTGGAGAACGAGGAGAAGCTCCGCGGTATCGTCGTCACCCACGGCCACGAGGACCACACCGGTTCGCTTCCGTATCTGCTGCAGGACCTCAACAATAAGGTGCCCATCTTCTCGAGCAAGCTGACGCTTGGCTTTATCGAGGGCAAGCTTTCTGAGTTCCGCATCCGCGCACCCAAGTTCCGCGAGGTCAAGGGCGGCAGCCATGTCAACCTCGGCGGCATCTCGCTCGACTTCTTCTCGATGACGCACTCTATCCCCGGCGCTCTGGGCGTGTTCATCCGCACCAATCAGGGCACCGTTATGCACACCGGCGACTTTAAGCTCGACCAGACGCCCATCGACGGCGTCACGCCCGACTATGCCGCTATCAGCCGCTTTGCCAAGCAGGGCATCGATCTGCTGCTTTCCGACTCCACCAACGCCACGGTTCCGGGCTTTACCAAGTCCGAGGCCGAAGTCGGTCCTAACCTGCTGCACGCCATCAAGAACGCCCCGGGTCGCGTGTTCGTAGCGTCGTTCTCGAGCCACATCCATCGTTTGCAGCAGATCTGCGATGCCGCCCGCAAGTGCGGCCGTAAGGTCGTTGTGACCGGTCGCTCCATGCTCACCAATACCCGCGTCGCGCGCGAGCTGGGCTACCTCAACATCGACGATGCCGATATCATCGATGCCTTCGATATCGATAACCTGCCCGACGACAAGATCGTCGTCATGTGCACCGGTTCGCAGGGCGAGCCGCTGTCGGCCCTGTCCCGCATGGCCAATGGCGAGCACAAGACGCTCTCTATCCACGAGGGCGATACCGTCATCCTCTCGGCAACTCCCGTTCCTGGCAACGAGAAGGCCGTGCAGCAGGTCGTTAACAGCCTCGCCAAGCTCGGCTGCGACGTGTGGGATAAGAACCGCGCTCTCGTCCACGTCTCGGGTCACGGTAGCCAGGAGGAGCTTAAGCTCCTGATGGCCATGGCCAAGCCCACGTACTTTATGCCGGTTCACGGTGAGGCCGTGCATCTGCGCGCCCATGCCCAGCTGGCCCGCAAGATGGGTATCAAGGACGATCATATCTTTATCCTCGATAACGGCGACACGCTCGAGATGCGCGGTGGTATCGTCAAGCGCGGTACACCCGTCGAGTCGGGCGTCGTTTACGTCGACGGCCTGCGTATCGGCGATACCGACCCCATCGTCCTGCGCGATCGCCAGAAGCTCGCCAACGACGGTATGGTCACGGCCGTTGCCATCGTCTCGCTCAAGCACAAGAAGATCGAGGCCATCGAGTTCTCGGGCCGCGGCGTCTCGTTTGCTATCGACGACCAGTTCTCCGAGGATGCCTCCGCGTCCATCATGAAGACGATCGAGAAGGGCAAGTTTAGCTTTACGAGCAGCGGCTCCGATGCCATTCGCAAGGCCGTGCGCGATTCGCTCTCCAACTTTATTTGGAGCCGTACGCGCACCCGTCCGATGATCATCCCGGTCGTCATGGAGGTTTAGTTTGGCGCGCGGATCTGCACAAAACGCCAAAGGCAATAAGGCCAATAACCAACCGGCATCTGCTAAGGGTGCCGGTTCCCATCTGCGTGCCAATAAGGGCCACGAGGCGGACTTTGACGATTTTGAGCCCCTGGTCGAGCCCTCGGCCAACCGCGATATTGCCGGCGTGGTCATCGCCGTTTTGGCTATTGCGTCCTTCATTGCCGTGATTTCGCCGGCGACTGCGCCCGTTACGGCTGCGGTTGCCGGTTTCTACCACTTGGGCTTTGGTCTGGGCGCCTACGTGTTGCCGATCGTCATTTTGCTGTTTGCCGCCACGCTCTTTTTAGGCGAGGACTCGCCGCTCAACATTCGCTCGGTCGCGGGCGGAGCCGTGGTCTTTATCGCCGTCGTCTCCATTCTTTCGCTGATGGTGCCGGGTACGAGCGACTCGTGTGACCTTATGTTCACTCCGCAAAATCTGTCCGCCTCGGGTGGCTACATCGGTGCGTTAATTGCGAGTGCGCTGCAGAATGCCCTGGGTAAGCCTATCGCGCTGGTGGTCCTGTTGGGTCTGGCCGTCGTTGGTTTTGTCATCATCGGCTTTTCGGTGGGTGGCGTGCTGCGCTCTGCTCGCGACCGTGCGGCCGATTTTGCCGAGCGCCGTCGTGCCGATGTTAACGCCAGCCCGTGGGGTGACGACGAAGCCCTGTCGGTGCCCGGTGTTGCCCGTCCGCACCTGAGCATTCTTCGTCAAAAGGGCTCCGATGCTGCCGTGACCACGGTCATGGGTAGCGAAGTCGATCCGATTCTGGACGATGAGGACGTGGACGAAGATCCTTTTGTCGACGTGTCCGATGCCGTGGAGGCCGAGCGCGCTAAGACGACGCTGCTGCCGCGCCGTCATGCCAAGAAGGGCAAAGCCGCGCCTAAGCTCAATACGAGTGAGCCCGACCCGTCTTGGTCCGATAGCGAGATTGAGCTCACCGAGGGTGATGACGAGGACGACGAGGCTCCGATTGAGACCGCAAAGACAACTTTGCTGCCGCGTCGCCATGCAAGGCGCGACCAGGTAACCGGCCAGCTTTCGATGGAAGACGACCCCGATAAGATCGACGAGTCCGAACCGCCGTTTGCCGTGAATCCTGTCTCGGCAGCACCTCAGATTCCCGACTTCTTGAAGCATCCCAAGGTTGCCGATGCGCCTGCCTCGAGTGCTGCCGAATCGGCTGCGGCTAGCGATGGGGGAGCGGACGGCGACGCCGCGGATTACGAGGGTGAAGAAGGGGACGGCCTCAAGCTTCCGCCGCTCGAAATCCTGCATGCCAACCCACAGTCGGCGTCCTCCGCGTCTTCTGACAAGGAGCTGGAACAGACTGCCGAGTCGCTGCAGTCCACCTTACTTGAGTTTGGTCGTAGCGCTCGCGTTGTCGGCTGGATCGCCGGCCCCACGGTGACGACCTTTAAGCTGCAGCCCGGCGAGGGCGAGCGCGTGAGCAAGATTTCGAGCCTCGAGGACGACATCGCGCTTTCGCTCGCTGCCCAGTCGGTGCGCATCTTTGCCCCGATCCCCGGTACCTCGCTTGTGGGTATCGAGATCCCCAATCGCAAGCGCCAGAACGTCAACCTGGGCGACGTGCTGCCCTATGTGAAGGGCGGTCCGCTCGAGCTGGCCATCGGTCGCGATGCCGAGGGTACGCCGGTCGTCGCCGACCTCGCCAAGATGCCCCACCTGCTGATCGCCGGCACGACCGGTTCCGGTAAGTCGGTCATGATCAACTCCATCATTACGACTCTGCTCATGCGCGCCCTTCCCGAGGACGTTCGCCTGATCATGGTCGACCCCAAGCGCGTCGAGCTTGCGGGCTATAACGGTCTGCCGCATCTCTATGTGCCCGTGGTGACCGAGCCCAAGCAGGCCGCGAGCGCTCTGCAATGGGCCGTGTCCGAGATGGAGCGTCGCCTGAAGGTCTTCGAGCGTCTCAACGTGCGTAAGATCTCGACCTACAACGAAAAGCAGGCCGCCGGCGAGTTTGAGCATTACGACAATCCGCCGCAAAAGATGCCCTACCTGGTCATCATCATTGACGAGCTCTCGGATCTGATGATGGTTGCCGGCAAGGATGTCGAGGCCTCGATCGTGCGTATCGCCCAGCTGGGCCGTGCCGCCGGTATTCACCTCATCGTGGCTACGCAGCGTCCGAGCTCCAACGTGGTGACGGGCCTTATCAAGGCCAACATCACCAACCGTATCGCCTTTAACGTTGCCACGGGTATCGACTCGCGCGTCATCATTGACCAAATGGGTGCCGAAAAGCTCACCGGTTTGGGCGACATGCTGTTTTCCAAGGTCGACTGGGGCAAGCCTCGCCGTATTCAGGGCTGCTTTGTCTCGGACGACGAAATCAACGAGATTGTCGAGTTCGTCAAGGC
>CABRWN010000160.1 GCA_902474645.1 uncultured Collinsella sp. | reverse complement strand
CCGGAGATGGATGCGTTACTGGATGCGAGTTCGGCAGTAGGGGCAGACCTTCCAGTGCGCGTCGAGCGGGCGATGGCAGCTGGGGCATACGTTGCGAACCTGGGTGTCGCACACCGGGCAGACGACGAAGTCCTTCTCGATGGGCGCACCGCACTGCGGGCAGGTGCCGTACTGGGCAAGCTGGCGCTCGCGCAGAGCCATGTCCAGCTCCTGCTCCTCGCGGTCGGACGCGTAGGAGTGCGGGCGCAGGACCAGGTACGCGATGAGGCCTACAAACGGGATAAGGGCGATGATGCCCCATGCCACGTAGGCGCTGGCGCCGCGGCGGCGAGCGTCAATGAACACATAGACGACCGACAGCACGTACAGGGCGATGATAAAGCCAACAAAGGCATAAATGACGCCCATAAGCTGCGGCGACATGAGCTCAGAGATGTACTTGGACATTGAGGTGTACCTTTCGGAATAATTACAGTCCGGTCAAGTTTACCACGGGGTTTGTTTATATGGGACCACGGCTGGATACGGGGCTGGCGCGGACACAAACATCTCAATCTGTAACAGGTTCTCAGCTAAATCGGGTCTAGATGTTACAGATTTAGACGAACGGAGGGCCCGCCAGACTAACGTCTCAATCTGTAACATCTGGAACCCAAATCCTCGTCTAACTGTTACAGATCGAGACAAATCTCCGAGACCAGAGCTGGCAGGCAAGATTGTCGACGTTGCTGGGTCTCTCCTCGCCCGCCGTTGGCGGGTGTTGCGGGGCTGTTCGCCGCATTGCCGCCGCACTGGGGGTGTGCGGACCGTAGGATAGTCTTATTGACGGCCCGTCAACTCGTCTGGGAGGCACTGTGACAGAAACGTTTGATATCGCGATTGTCGGCGCGGGCATCACCGGATGCGCCATCGCGCGGCAGCTCGCGCGGTTTGACCTGTCCATTTGCGTGGTCGAGGCGGCTAACGATATTGCGATGGGCGCGTCCAAGGCCAACGGCGGCCTGGTGCACGCCGGCTACGATCCGGCGCCGGGTACGGTAAAGGCGCAGGTCAACGCCCGTGGTTGCGAGTTGTACGGTACGTGGGCGCAGGAGCTGGGCTTTCTGTTCTGCCGCACCGGGTCGATGGTGTTGGGCTTTAACGACGAGGACCTCACACATCTGGAGCAGCTGCGGAGCAATGGCCTTGCCAACGGTGTGCCCGAGCTGTCAATCGTCGGACCCGACCGCATCCACGAATTAGAGCCGCGCGCCAGTGCCGATGCAACGTGCGCGTTGTGGTGCCCCTCGACTGGGTTTGTCGACCCGTTTGAGGTTGCCATCGCCGCGCTGGAAAACGCCGTCGCCAACGGGGTGACCTTTATGCGGTCCGCGCCGGTGGAGGCGATTGAAGTCGCAGGCTCGGGCGACGACGCGCGCTTTACGCTGATGACCCCCGCTGGCAACGTGCACTGTCGCTATCTGATCAACGCCGCGGGCAACGGTGCCGCCGACATCTCGCATATGGCGGGTGCCGAGGAGTTCCAGATGGTCTGGCGCCAGGGCAACATCGTAGTGCTGGACAAGGAGCCGCGTGCGCTCATGCCGCTCTACCCCGTTCCCACGCCGGTGTCCAAGGGAGTTATCGTCACGGGCACCGTACATGGCAACACCGTGATTACCGCGACGGCCGCCGTGCGCGAGCCAGGCGACACGCAGACCTATGCGAGCGATGTGAACGCGCTGCTGACGGGAGCGCGCAAGCTGGTGCCCGATCTGGACACGCGCCGCGTAGTGCGCGCGTTTGCCGGCGGACGCCCGGTCATTAAGGGAACGAACGACTTCTTTATTGGGCAGTCAGCCGTGGTGTCGGGACTGTTCCAGGCGGCGGGTATTCAGTCACCGGGTGTGGCAAGCGCGCCGGCCATTGCCGAGCGCATGGAGCACGTGATGCGCGAGGCGGGCGTGGTTTTGCACGAACGGGCCGACTGGAATCCGATTCGCCGCGCGCCGGACGACTTTGACCGCGCACCGCTGGCGCGCAAGGAGGAGCTGATCGAGTCCGATCCCGCGTGGGGACAGATTGTCTGCCGCTGCGAGACGGTGCCTGAGGCCGAGATTGTGGCCGCGATCCGACGCCGCCCGGGCGCGGTTTCAGTCGAGGGCGTCAAGCGTCGCTGCCGCGCCGGCATGGGTCGGTGCCAAAGCGGCTTTTGCCAGAGCCGTGTGGTGGCGATCCTGGCGCGCGAGCTGGGCTGCGACCCTAGCGAAGTACTGTTGGAAGACGCCGGCTCCTGGCTGGTCGAGGGACCTTTGAAGGGGGTGCGCTAGAATGGCGGAATTCAAATCGAGTGCGATTGATTGTGGCGTCGCAGAAGCCATACAAACGCAAGCCTTCGACGTGGTCGTTATCGGCGGCGGCCCTGCCGGCATGGCAGCCGCGCTGGCCGCGCATAAGGCAGGCGCACTCGTGGCCATCGTGGAGCGCGAGCAGCACCTGGGCGGCATCCTCCGCCAGTGCATCCACCCCGGCTTTGGCCTGTCGCACTTTAAACAGGAGCTCACCGGTCCCGAGTACGCGCAGCGCTTTATCGACCAGGTGCACGCAACCGACATTGTGCTGCTCCTGAATAGCATGGTGATTGGGATTGATTCAGGCAAACCTGCGAAAGACACCACGGTCCACACCGTTACGCTCATGAGCCCCGCCGGCATGCTGCAGCTCACCGGACGCGCGGTCGTCCTTGCCATGGGGTGCCGCGAGCGCACCCGCAGCGAGATCAAGATCCCCGGCAGCCGTCCCGCCGGCGTGTTTACGGCCGGCCTAGCACAGCGATACCTCAATATCGAAAACCTCAAACCCGGCTCGCGCGCCGTCATTTTGGGTTCCGGCGACATCGGGCTGATCATGGCACGTCGCTGCACGCTCGAGGGGATTTCGGTCGAGGGCGTGTACGAGCTCATGCCGTACGCCAACGGCCTGCGTCGCAATGTGAAGAATTGCCTGGACGATTTTGGCATTCAGCTGCATCTGTCCACCACGGTCACGCGCGTGATTGGGCACGACCGCGTGGAGGCCGTCGAGGTAAGCCAGGTCGACGAGCACCTGGCACCCATTCCGGGAACCGAGCGCATTGTTCCGTGTGACACACTGCTGCTTTCGGTGGGCTTGATTCCCGAGAACGAGCTTTCAGTGGGCGCGGGCGTTAAGCTTGACCCACGCACGCGCGGCGCCGTGGTGGACCAGAGCCTACAGACGGGCGTGCCGGGCATCTTTGCCTGCGGCAACGTGCTACACGTGCACGACCTGGCCGACAATGTGACGCGTGAGTCCGAGAGGGCTGGCACAGCTGCGGCGGCGTGGGCGTTGGATGGCGACGACGGGGCGAATGCTGCAGGCACGGACTGCGAGCTCGCGTTCTCCCCTGCCGGCGTTGCGGGATACACGCTACCGGGACGCATTACGGCCGTGGCACTCACCAAGCTCAACTTCCGCGTGCGCCGACCAGTCGATGCCGCCCGCGTACGGATTCTGGCCAACGGCGAGGAGCTGTTCGCCGGCAAGGTCCGTGCATTTAAGCCGAGCGTTATGGAAAGCTTCCCACTGCCGGCAAAGGTCATCAAACAAGCGCTCGACCTGGGTGCTAATGAGATTGTCCTATCCGTCGATCCCGTTAAGGAGGCGTAAGGCCATGAGCACAAATGCGACCGAAACGCTGCAGTTCAACTGCACCACCTGCCCATCCGAGTGCCTCCTGACCGTAGAGGTAGAGCGTGACGCAGACGGCGCCGCGGTAGAGGTGCGCTCCGTGACCGGCAACAGCTGCCCGCGCGGTGATAAATTCGCGCATCAGGAGCTCACCTGCCCCATGCGCGTGCTCACGACGACCGTGGCCGTCTCCGGCGGCGACGAAGTCCTGCTCCCCGTGCGCACGGTCGAGGCAATCCCGCTAGAACTCCACGCCCAAGCCATGGCCCTCATCCGCGGCCTAATCGTCAAAGCCCCCATCCGCATGGGCGACGTCGTCCTCCCCGACCTCCTCAACACCAACATCAACCTAATCGCCAGCATGGACATCGACCCAGCCTAAGCAGCTCATTTAGAACGGGGCTTTTAGTTACGCTGCCATCCATCCCACCCCTCCTCAATTGCGGTGAAATAGTTCCTGATTTCCGCCAAAACCCCGGCATCTAGGAACTATTCCACCGCAACTATCCTTGGAATCGGTATTTAGCTTGTGCCTAGTTTAGTGTCAGTTCAAAACTATGCCGGATTACGGGGCTGATTCGGAGATCCCCATCCATACCGACAATTATCGATTTTTGATAAGCCGTCTACCTGCGGTTTTAATTTCGCGATTTTCCCATGGTCAAGCAATACAG
>CABRWN010000159.1 GCA_902474645.1 uncultured Collinsella sp. | reverse complement strand
GACCTCGTAGTTGCCGACGACCTGGTTGCCGCCCTTAAGTCCGGACACCTCGCCGGCGCCGCGGTCGATGTCACCGACGCCGAGCCGCTGCCTGAGACAAGCCCCCTGTGGGATGCGCCCAACATGCTCATCACGCCGCACGTCTCTGGCTGGTTCCACCTGGCCGCCACGCTCAACAATGTGGTCGACATTGCCGCAGAGAATCTGCGTCATCTGCAGGCGGGCGAGACGCTTCGCTGCTGGATCGAACATTAGGGTTTCGGCGTTTTACCAAACGCCGAAACCCCTCGACGCTGCGAGCCCGCCGTTTGGCCAATCTGCCGTTCAATTTCAAAGGCGCGACCAGAAGGTCAGCGCCTTTTCATTTCACGGCACCTTGGCTCAAACGGCGGGCTCTCGCTGACTTTTATTCGACCTGCGGGATCTGACTAGCGCAGGCTCTGCCTATGAAGTCCCAGCAGTTCCATCTTGCTGTTGGCATTGCGGCATTTGCCCAGATAAAACCTGCCAAAATAAACCTGTCCCTTTTTGGCAGGTTTTAGAGCTCCACGCTTTCGGCGCCGTTGATGGTTAGGTTGCGCTCGTAGAAGGCCGTGAGGGCGCGGATGGCACACATCACGTCGCGCACGCCGCCGGTCTCGTAGCTCGAGTGCATGGCCAGCTGCGGCAGGCCCACGTCCACGGCGTGCATGCTCGCCTGCATGTTCGACAGGTTGCCGAGCGTGGAGCCACCCGCCACATCGCTCTTGTTGGCGAAGGCCTGCGTGGGCACGTCGGCGTCATCGCAGATGGCTTGGAACACCGCGCGGCTAAAGGCATCGGTGCAGTAGTGCTGGTTGGCTGCCTCCTTGATGACGATACCGCCGTTGAGCACCACCTGGTTGCGGGCGTCGCACTTCTCGGCGTGGTTGGGGTGCACGGCATGTGCATTGTCGCAACTTACAAGCATCGAGGCAGCAAGTGCACGATGGTACGACTCGTCGTCAAAGCCCAGCGAGCCGTTAATGCGGCGCAGTGCATCGGCCAAGAACGTCGACATGGCGCCTTGCTTGGTCTCGGAGCCAACCTCCTCGTTATCAAAGCAGCAAAAGACCGAAACGTCGTGCGCGTTCTCGGCACCCAAAAATGCCTGCAGCGAGGTGTAGGCGCAGGCCAGGTCGTCGAGCTTGGGCGTCGAGATAAACTCGTCGGCCCAACCCCAAATGCGCGCATCCTGACGATTGACCAGGAACAGATCGCGACCCAGGATCTGCTCGGGCTCAACATCCAGCTCTTCGGCAATCAAGGCATCAAAATCTCCCTGCTTGAGTTCGCCGGCGCTGATGAGCGGGCACAGGTCGACGGCTCGGTTGGGAGCAAAGCCCTCGTTAACGCCGCGGTTCATATGGATAGCAAGACTCGGAATGATAGCGACCTCGCGCTCGGTGGCAAGCAGGCGGCTCTCAATACGGTCGCCCTCGCGCACCAGTACGCGGCCCGCGAGCGCCAGCGGGCGATCGAACCAGGTGTAGTCGATCATGCCGCCGTAGGCCTCGGTGTTCAGGCGCAGTGTCTCGCCCGCGCCATCGAGCTCGGGCACAGCCTTGACCTTAAACGTCGGCGAATCGCTGTGCGACGCCGTCAGCTGAAAATGGTAGTCGCCGGCAACGCCGTCCTCGCCCCACGTCGCGGCCAGGTCCTCGCCCACCTTAAAGGCAACAACGCTCGAGGTGTTGCGCTGCGTGTAATAACGCCCGCCCGGCTCGATGTCCCACGCCGCATTCTCGGGCAGGTAGGTAAAGCCCGCCTCGTCGAGCTCGGCCATAATGGTCGCCGCCGTATGGAACATGCTGGGGCATGCCTCGATAAAGTCGATAAGGTCGTTGGCGGCCTCGATATCATCGGCCGTCACATGCGCGCGCTCGGGCGTTTCCTGATCCGTCATGCTCTCCCCTTTCGCTGGGTTGATGGTCCCTTCCAGCATACCCCGCCGCGCCAGTGCCGCACTCTTCATTCCGTGCTTAATTCCGCGCCGCTCACCAAGTTGAGCCATCATGCCCGCGCTTCTTTTGCGACAATTGCGCTAACAGGACGAGAGGAGCCGTCATGAAGCCACGTAACATTGCCATCGCCTGCGGTGTCGCGGGAGTCGCCGTCGGCCTTGCCGCTGCCACCGGTATCGTTTATCACAAGCAAATCAAGTCCGCCGCGCCGCTCAAACGCTTGACTGGCTACGCAGACGGCTATGACCTGTACGGCATCGACATCGCCTACGACTACGATCTTGATCGCATCATCGCCGCTGGCGTGCGCGACGACCAGGCCTACATCGATGCCGTGGTGGCGCAGGTGCTGCCCGGTGTGCCGGTACATGTCCAGGCGCCCCAGTTTGCCTGCAGCGCTTTTGTCGCCGTAGATGCCGAAGGCCGCGTGTGCACCGGTCGCAATTACGACTTTAAGGACGACACCTCGGCGCTGCTGGTGCGCAATCACCCACGCGGCGGCTATGCCTCCATCGGGTTTGCCGCCCTTAACAACCTGGGCGATAACACTCCGCTTGACTCCGTCGCCGGACGCGCCGCCGCACTCATGGGCCCGTTTGCCCAGCTCGACGGTGTTAACGAATGCGGCGTGTCCATTGCCGTACTCACCCTGGATTCCAAACCCTGTGACCAGGACACGCAGCGCCCCGTCATCAATACCTCGCTCGCCATCCGCCTGGTGCTCGACCGTGCCGCCACCACGCAAGAAGCTGTCGACCTGCTTTCCGCCTACGACATGCACGCCATGGCAGGACGCGATTACCACTTCTTTATCAACGACGCCGCCGGTGACGCGCGGGTGGTTGAATGGGATCCGCGCGATCCAGACCGCGCTTTCAAAGCGACTCCTGTACGCCAGGTTACGAACTTCTACGCCTGCTATGGCGACGAAGTGCTGCCCAACCAAAAGAATGGCGAGCTGGGCCATGGTAAAGAGCGCGCCGTCGCAATCGCCGATGTCCTTGACGCCCATGTCGGTGCCCAGGACGAGGCAGTCGCTTGGAAGGCCCTTCGCGCTGCGGCGCAAGAGCCCAATCCGGAAGACATCACCAGCAATACGCAATGGTCGGTCGTCTTTGACAATACCGAGCCCGCCGCCGCTATTACGCTGCGCCGCCACTGGGGCAACGTCGATGCCTTCGCACTGTAAGGAGCCAGGCCCGTCGACCTTACGTTCCCTGACGTTGCTTACATTTCCATACGCTTGAGCTAACACGTTTTACCCCCGTATCAACAGTGTGCGGGGGTAAACTTATGCGCATGTTATAACTTGCCCGGAAGGATTCATCATGCTCAGGATCGGTCTTCTTACCAGTGGCGGCGACTGCCAGGCGCTCAACGCCACCATGCGCGGCATCGTCAAAACGCTTATGACCAATAGCGAAGAACCTATCGAGATCTACGGTTTTGAGGACGGCTACCAGGGCCTTATCTACAGCAGGTTCCGCGTCATGACGCCCGCCGATTTTAGCGGTATCCTCACCCGCGGCGGCACCATCCTGGGCACGAGCCGCACGCCGTTCAAGCGTCTGGATACCCCCGAGGCCGATGGTGTCGAGAAGGTGCCGGCGATGGTCCACACCTATCATAAGCTGCAGCTCGACTGCCTGTTTATGCTGGGCGGCAACGGCTCCACCAAGACCGCCAACCGCCTGCGCGAAGAGGGCCTCAACGTTATCGCCCTGCCCAAGACCATCGATAACGACACCTGGGGCACCGAGCTGACGTTTGGCTTTACGAGCGCCATCGACGTCGCCACCAAGTGCATCGACGACATCCACACCACCGCCTCGAGCCACGGCCGCGTGTTTGTCATCGAGATCATGGGCCACAAGGTTGGCTGGATCCCGCTGTACGCCGGCGTCGCGGGCGGCGCGGATGTCATCTTGATTCCCGAGATTCCCTACGACATGGATAACGTCATCAAGACCATTGAGCATCGCATGGAAACCGGCAGCCGCTTTACGATCGTAGCCGTCGCCGAGGGCGCTATCTCCAAGGAGGACGCGGCGCTGTCCAAGAAGGAGTACAAGAAAAAGCTCGCCGAGCGCACGAGCCCGTCGATCGTCTACGACATCGCCAAGGAGATCGAGGCCAAGACCGGTCGCGAGACCCGCGTCGCCATCCCCGGCCACACGCAGCGCGGCGGCCAACCCGACGCTCAGGACCGCATCTTTGCGACCCAGTGCGGCGTCGAGGCAGCACTGGGATGCCTGCGCGGCGAGTTTGGCTACATGATTGCCCTGCGTGACGGCAAGATGTGCCACATGCCGCTCGAGGATGTCGCCGGCAAGCTCAAGTATGTCGATCCCCAGAGCGACCTGGTACGCGAGGCCAAGGCGCTGGGCATCAGCTTCGGCGACGAATAGCCCCGGCCGAAATCCATCCCATCGGGCCCTCCGACTCCG
>CABRWN010000158.1 GCA_902474645.1 uncultured Collinsella sp. | reverse complement strand
CCTCGCCGCGCTAGTTACGCCTGCCGCCTCCGTTGGCGCCCTGTCGTCCCTGGGCGGCGCGGTTGCGGCCTGCGGTGTTCTGCGCACGCGACATGCCGCCGTATCCCTTGCTGCCTTTGGGTCCCTTGCCGGCGGCGCCACCGTGGGCCTTGCCGCCCTTCTTGCCGGTCCCATGTCCGCCGCCAGCAGACGTCTCGCCCGGGCGCGGCGGTACGGGACGGATCAGGCAATGCTTGGTGTAGCCAATCAGGTCACGACGCCCGGCCTTCTCCAGCGCCTCGCGCACGAGCTTGTAGTTCTCGGGTTTGCGATACTGAATCAGCGCGCGCTGCATGGCCTTTTCGTGCGGGTCGCGCGCCACGTAGATCGGCTCCATGGTGCGCGGGTCCGCGCCGGTGTAGTACATGCAGGTCGACATGGTGGACGGGGTGGGGTAGAAGTCCTGCACCTGCTCGGGCATGTAGCCCATGTCGCGCACGGCCTCGGCAAGGTCCACGGCTTCCTTCATGGTCGAGCCGGGGTGGCTCGAAATCAGATACGGCACAACGTACTGCTTGAGTCCGTATTCGCGGTTCAAGCGCTCAAATTTGCGGCAGAACGCATCGTAGACGGCGCGGCTCGGCTTGCCCATCACGGAGAGCACCGCGTCGCTCACGTGCTCGGGCGCTACGCGCAGTTGGCCCGAGACGTGATGCTCCAGCAGCTCGCGCAAAAACTCGTCCGAGGCGTCGGCCATGGTGTAGTCAAAGCGGATGCCGCTGCGGACGAAGACCTTTTTGACGCCCGGCAGCTGGCGCAGGTCGCGCAGCAGCTGCGTGTAGCCGCTTTCGTCGACCACCATGTTCTTGCACACACTCGGCCACAGGCAGCGCTTGTTCTTGCACACGCCGTGCTTGAGCTGCTTGTCGCAGGCCGGGCGGCTAAAGTTGGCCGTCGGTCCGCCCACGTCGTTGATGTAGCCCCTAAACTCGGGGTCGTGTGTGAGCAGCTCTGCCTCGCGCATGATCGAGTCGTGGCTGCGCATCTGCAACACGCGACCTTGGTGGAAGGTGAGGGCGCAAAACGAGCATTCACCAAAGCACCCGCGGTTGGAGCTGATTGAAAACTTGATCTCGGCAAAGGCCGGCACGCCGCCCGCGGCATCGTAGTCGGGATGCCAATCGCGTGCGTAGGGGAGCTCGGCCACCTCGTCCATCTCATCGGTCGTCAACGTCGCCGACGGCGGGTTCTGCACCACATAGACGCTGTTGGGGTAGGGCTCTACCAGGCGGTGTCCGGTGATGGGGTCCATATTCTGCTGCTGCACATTGAAGCTGCGTGCGTAGTTGAGTTTGTCGGCGGTAAGGTCGTCCCAGCTGGGCAGCAGGTCGTAGTCGTAGACCTCGTCGAGCGAACCCGTGCGGTAAACGGTGCCATTGATATAGGTAATCTGGTCGACGGGCAGTCTCGCGTCGAGCGCGTCGGCGATCTCGACGATTGCGTGCTCGCCCATGCCGTAGATGAGGATGTCGGCGCCCGAGTCGAGTAGTACCGAGCGCTTGAGCTTGTCCTGCCAGTAGTCGTAGTGGGCCAGGCGGCGCAGGCTTGCCTCGATGCCGCCGATAATGATGGGAGCGTCCTTAAACGTCTGGCGGATGAGGTTGCCGTAGACCGTGACGGCACGATTGGGGCGGTGACCTTCCTCGCCGCCGGGCGTGTAGGCATCGGTGTGGCGGCGGTGCTTGGTCACCGAATAGTGGTTGACCATGGAGTCCATGTTACCGGCGCTGACCAAAAAGCCCAGGCGCGGCTCGCCGAGCACGCTGATGCTGGCGGGGTCGGTCCAGTCGGGCTGGCAGATGATGCCCACCTTGTAGCCGTGCGCGTCGAGGACGCGGCTGATAATGGCCATGCCAAAGCTGGGGTGGTCCACGTAGGCGTCGCCGCAGATGTAGACAAAGTCGCACTGGTCCCAACCGCGCGCATCCATGTCGGCGCGGCTGACAGGGAGGAACTTATCGCGGCCCGGGCGCCAGGGGCGGACAGGCGCTGCCGGGGCATGAGTGGTGTGGCCGCTCTGGGCCTTACCGCCGCGCTTTTGCTGCTGGCCCTGTTTGCCCTGCTGACTGCGCTGGTTGTTCTGAGCGTGCTGAGGCTTTTTTGCCACGATCCCTCCCGGTGTTTGTATGCTGCACGTAATTGTAACCAGTCTTTTTGGGACGGGGCTAAAAAGACTGGTGGAGTACACGAGCTGGCGGATCGGCGTGTCGATGCGGGTGTCGTTTGTTTCCAGACTGTGTATCCCTGTGTCGAAGGGGTCGTCTCGCGCGCACGCCATGTTGTCAATGGGTTACAGTATGAACGGCGGCTATGTTTCCGCCAACGCACGAGAGAGTCGTCAACAAGGAGGATGCACGACGATGCAGCGTGCCAAACAGATATCGGAGTCTATTGAGCTGGGCATCATCTTGGCGCTCGCCGGTGGCTTTATGGACGTGTATTCGTACATTGGGCGCGACCATGTTTTCGCCAACGCGCAAACGGGCAACATCTTGCTGGTGGGCGTGAGCATCTCGGAGGGCAACTGGGCACTTGCGGGGCGCTACTTCTTCCCTGTGGTGTCGTTTGCCGTGGGTATTATGCTTGCCGACCTGGTACACGAGCGTTTTGGCAGCGTGATCCACTGGCGTCAGGTGACGGTGTTTTTTGAAGCCGTTATCTTGTTGGGAGTGAGCTTTATCCCGGGCGGCAATTTCAACCTGCTCGCCAACTGCCTCACCTCTTTTGCCTGCGGCATGCAAGTCGAGAGCTTCCGCAAGATCCACGGTCACGGCATCGCTACGACCATGTGCATCGGCAACTTGCGCAACGCGCTGCAAAACGTGGACGATTACATCATCACCCACAGGCGCGGCTTTTTGGAAAACGGCCTGCTGTACTTTGGCGTGATCTTTACCTTTGTGTTTGGCGCCGTGTTGGGCAACTGGTGTATTGAACGCATGGGCCTGCATGCCATCGTCGTGGCGAGCTTGCTGCTGTTTGTCGCGTTTGCCATCATGTTCATCGACCGCGAGCGCGACTTGCGCTTACGCTGGAAGGTTGCGGCCGAGGCTTGGAAAGAGGGCTGCCGAAAGTAACCGATTGCGGCAAAGGGGCTGTTCCTTTGCCGCAATATTTTTCATCATCTGTTGAAACGCTTTAACACTTTTGACGTTCTCACGCGTTTTTTGTTTCAAAAGCGTTAGGATGGGACTTATAGCGCGGGGCGTAATGGGTGCCCCGCACACGATGGGAGGCTATCAATGGCTAATCGTTTCGTTCTCAACACCATTTCTTACCATGGTTCCGGCGCCATCAAGGAGATCCCCGGCGAGCTCCAGCGTCGCGGCTACAAGAAGATCTTTGTCTGCTCCGACCCCGATCTGGTCAAGTTTGGCGTTACCGCCAAGGTGACCGACGAGCTCGACGCCGCCGGCATTGCTTGGAGCCTCTACTCCGAGATCAAGCCCAACCCCACTATCCAGAACGTCAAGGACGGCGTCGAGGCCTTTAAGGCCGCCGAGGCTGACGCTATCGTGACCATCGGTGGCGGCCCCTCCATGGACTGCCAAGGCCATCGGCATCATCATCAACAACCCCGAGTTCGCCGATGTCCGCAGCCTCGAGGGCGTTGCTCCCACCAAGAACCACGCCGTGTTCACCATCGCCGTGCCGACGACCGCCGGTACCGCCGCTGAGGTGACCATCAACTACGTCATCACCGACCCCGAGAAGGTCCGCAAGTTCGTGTGCGTCGACACCAACGATGCCCCCGAGGTTGCTGTCGTCGATCCCGACATGATGGCTTCCATGCCTGCCGGCCTGACCGCTTCCACTGGCATGGACGCACTGACCCACGCCATCGAGGGCTACACCACCAAGGGCGCCTGGGAGCTTTCCGACATGTTCCACTTTGAGGCCATTAAGCTGATCAGCGAGAACCTGCGCGACTCCGTCGCCGAGGCCAAGTCCGGCCAGCCCGGCTCCGGCCGTGAGGGCATGGCTCTTGGTCAGTATGTCGCCGGCATGGGCTTCTCCAATGTTGGCCTGGGCATCGACCACGCCATGGCTCACACCCTGTCCGCTCACTACGACACCCCGCACGGCGTCGCTTGCGCCATGCTGCTGCCGATCGCCATGGAGTTCAACAAGCCGGTTTGCGCTGAGCGCCTGGCCAAGGTTGCCGTCGCCATGGGCGTTGACACCACGGGCATGAGCACCGCCGAGGCCGCCGATGCCGCCATCGCCGCCGTCAAGCAGCTTTCCGCCGACGTGAACATCCCGCACGTCTGTGAGGCCATGAAGGCTGACGAGATCGAGGTCCTGGCCAAGGACGCCATGGCCGACGCCTGCTTCCCGGGTAACCCGCGCGAGGCAACGCTCGATGACGTCATTGAGCTCTTCAAGAAGATCTGCCCGGCTGCCTAGTCTAGTTTGGTGTTCT
>CABRWN010000157.1 GCA_902474645.1 uncultured Collinsella sp. | reverse complement strand
GTCTGGCCGAACGAGCCCCCATACCCTCGTTCGGTCAGACGCGCTGCCGCGTTTTGTTTTTGTGCCGTATAATGACCACTACCTATGACGCGATACAAAAGAAAGGTGTTTGCCCATGCAGGCACAGAAGGCGGAGGGAACCCGCGACCTTATCGGCGCCGAGATGCGCGCTTGGCAAAAGATGCAGCAGATTGCGGCCGGCGTATTCGAGCCGTTTGGCTTTAAGCCCATCGAGACGCCCGCGATCGAGCAGGTGGACGTGTTTGTCCACGGTATCGGCCAGTCGACCGACGTCGTTCGCAAGGAGATGTTCCGCGTGTTTAGCGGCGCCAACCTTGAGCGTGTCTTTACCGAGGGTACCGATACCAAGCTCAAGCCCAAGCAGCGCCTGGCGCTTCGCCCCGAGGGCACGGCTGGTGTGGTGCGCGCCGTTGTGGAGAACAACCTGGTGCCCCAGGGCTCCACGCCGTTTAAGGCTTACTACGCCGAGGCTATGTTCCGCGGCGAGCGTCCCCAGAAGGGTCGCCTGCGTCAGTTCCACCAGGTAGGCATCGAGTGGCTCGGCGCTCCCGATCCGGCGGCAGACGCCGAGTGCATCATTATGCTCATGGAGTTTTACAAGCGCCTGGGCTTCGATCTTTCCAAGCTTCGTCTACTCATTAACTCAATGGGCGATGCCCAATGCCGTCCGGCCTATCGCGAGCAGGTCAAGCAGTTCATTCTCGATCACGCCGACGAGATGTGCGACGAGTGCCGCGAACGCGCCGAGCTCAACCCGCTGCGCGCCTTCGACTGCAAGAACGACCACTGCCGCGAGATCATGGCCGAGGCCCCGCTGATGGGCGACAACCTGTGCGACGAGTGTCGCGAGCACTACGAGCAGGTCAAGCGCTATTTGGATGCGGCGGGTATCGAATATGTCGAGGATCCCACCTTGGTGCGTGGCCTGGACTACTACACCCGTACTGTCTTTGAGGTCGAGGCTCCCGGCGCCGGTGTCGGCTCCATCGGTGGCGGCGGTCGTTATGACGGCTTGGTCGAGCTCGAGGGTGGCAAGCCTACGGCGGGCGTCGGCTTCGCTGTCGGTTTTGAGCGCGCCCTGCTGGCCCTGCAGGCCTTTGGCAGCGATCTGGGTGCCGAGGAGGTCCCGTGCGTCTACGTTGCTAACGCCGGCAAGGAGCTGCGTCAGAACGTCTTTACCATTACGCAGCAGCTTCGCGCCGCAGGGATTGTGACCGAGGCCGACTATCAGGGCCGTTCGCTCAAGGCCCAGTTTAAGCAGGCCGACAAGGTGGGCGCCAAGCTCATTTTGGTCCTGGGTGGCGACGAGCTTGCCGCCGGCAAGGTCAAAGTGCGCGACATGGAGAGCCATGACGAGGTTCTCGTCGATCTGGCCAACGTGGTCGAGGCGGTTCGCGAGCGCCTGTAGCGCATGATTTTTGAGCTGTGGATTCACTAAAACGCTCAGCTCGTTGCGAGCGATTGTTACGGGGGTGTTTCGCTTTTATGCGGAATGCCCTCGTTTGCATATGCCGTCCACCGAGAAATACGACCATTTGGGGCAAAAACCCTTGCAATGCAGAAAATACTTTTGTGTGGTAAAGCGCAATCAGTGTCGAAAGTATTTCTCAAGCGCCTATAATGAATACCGCATGTTACGTGCATAGAAGGAGGAATGGGAGGAAACGTGGCTGAGAACCTAAGCAACCAGTCTGTACCCGAAGCCGCGGCGCGCGTCGCTGCCGTGGTCAACCGCCTCGTTAACCGAATCGGCTCGAATGCCGAGTCCAGGGAGCGTCTCGCCGAGATCGAGATCCCCGAGGAGCTGCGCGATAATCTGGCGCTGTTCCTGCGCCTGGAACGTCGTGTGCTTAGCGAGTATGATCCCGAGATCGCGGACCTGTTCGACAAGATTTTGACAGCCGAGATTGTGGCCAATGCTGGCAACCCCGGTAGCCGCGCTGCCGACGAGTCCGTTGACGAGCAGGGCGTGCCCACTGCCGACGAGCCCACCGCCGTGGCGTTTCGCGAAGTCGTCGATCTGATTGACAGCCTGCCGCTCGATAAGCAGCAGGTCATCGTTCGCGCCTTTACGAGCTTCTTCCACTTGGCAAACCTGTCGGAGGAGAACTACCGTGTGGCGCAGCTGCGCGAGCGCGAGGCCGGCGCATCGACCGATACCGAGGTCGATCCCGCCAACGAACTCACCGTCGCCTATCACCAGTTGGTAAACGAGATGGGTGTCGAGGGCGCCAATGAGCTGCTCGGCAAGCTTGAGTTCCACCCTGTCTTTACCGCACATCCCACCGAGGCCCGTCGTAAGGCCGTCGAGGGCAAGATTCGCCGTATCTCCAACCTGCTGGAGGAGCGTCCGCGTCTGGGCGGCTCCGACCTGGTGGAGAACGAGCGCCATATGCTGCAGGAGATCGACGCCCTGGTGCGTACGAGCCCCATCGCGCTCAAGAAGCCCACGCCGGTCGAGGAAGCCGATACCATCATCGACATCTTCGATAACACGCTGTTCGACGTTATCCCCGTCATCTATCGTCGTTTTGACGACTGGGTGCTGGGCGACAAGGCCGGCACCGTGCCGCCGCTGTGCCCAGCATTCTTCCATCCCGGCAGCTGGATCGGCTCCGACCGCGACGGCAACCCCAACGTCACCGCCAAGGTGAGCCGCGAAGTCGCCGCCAAGTACTTCACCCACATGGTGCTCAAGCTCGAGGACAAGTGCCGCCGCATCGGCCGCAACCTGACGCTCGAGGCCACCTACAGCAAGCCGTCTGCCGAGCTCATTAACCTGTGGAACCATCAGGTCGAGATGAGCACCCAGTACACCGCACGTGCCGAGCTGATCTCCGAGCACGAGCCGCATCGCGCCGTCATGCTCGTCATGGCCGACCGTCTGAACGCCACCGTGCGTCGCATCACCGACACCATGTACCACAGCGCCGATGAGTTCCTGGATGACCTGCGCGTCGTCCAGCGTTCGCTGGCCGCCTGCGGTGCCGTCCGTGCTGCCTACGGCCCGGTCCAGACCATCATCTGGCAGGTCGAGTCCTTCGGCTTCCATATGGTCGAGATGGAGTTCCGTCAGCATTCCGTGGTGCATGCCCGCGCACTCAAGGATATCCACGAGAACGGTATCCATGGCGACCTGCAGCCCATGACGCGCGAGGTTATCGATACCTTCCGCGCTATCGGCTCCATCCAAAAGCGCTACGGCAAGAAGATGGCGCACCGCTACATCATCTCGTTCACCAAGAGCGCCCAGCATGTGGCCGACGTCTTTGAGCTTGCCCACCTGTCCTTTGCACACGAGGAGGATGTCCCCGAGCTCGACGTGATCCCGCTGTTCGAGCAGCTCGAGGACCTCGAGGGCTGCGTCGACGTGCTCGACCAGATGCTTACGCTGCCTGTGGTGCAAAAGCGCCTTGCCCAGACCAACCGCCGCATGGAGGTCATGCTGGGCTATTCCGACTCCTCCAAGGATGCCGGTCCTACCACGGCCATGCTCGCGCTGCACTCCGCGCAGGAGCGCATTGCCAAGTGGGCCGAGAAGAACGATATCGATCTGGTGCTCATGCACGGTCGCGGCGGTGCCGTGGGCCGTGGTGGCGGCCCGGCCAACAAGGCCGTGCTGGCGCAGCCCAAGGGTTCGGTCAACTGCTTCTTTAAGCTCACCGAGCAGGGCGAGGTCATCTTTGCCCGTTACGGCAACCGCACGCTGGCTCAGCGCCATGTTGAGTCCGTTGCCGCCGCGACGCTTTTACAGTCGGCTCCGAGCGTCGAGAAGACCAACACCGAGACCACCCAGAAGTTCTGGGATATGGCCGAGAAGCTCAACGCTGCAAGCCACGAGCGCTATCTGGACCTGCTGAACACCGAGGACTTTACACCGTGGTTCTCGACCGTGACTCCGCTGACCGAGGTCGGCTTGCTGCCGATCGGCTCGCGTCCCGCCAAGCGCGGCTTGGGTGCCAAGTCGCTCGACGACCTGCGTACTATTCCGTGGATCTTCAGCTGGAGCCAGGCGCGCATCAATCTGGCCGCTTGGTACGGCCTGGGTACCGCCTGCGAGCAGTTTGGCGATCTGGACCAGCTTAAGGCTGCCTACCAGGAGTGGCCGTTCTTCCGCACCTTTATCGACAACATCGAGATGTCGATCGCCAAGACCGACCAGCGCATCGCTAAGATGTATCTGCACCTAGGCGATCGCCATGATCTGTCCGAGAAGGTCTTCACCGAGATGCAGCTCACGCGTAAGTGGGTCCTTGCCATTGTCGGTGACGAGTGGCCGCTGCAGCGCCGCCGCGTGCTCGGCTGTGCCGTCCGCGTGCGTAACCCCTATGTCGACGCCCTGTCCATCGCCCAGGTCCGCGCCCTTCGTGAGGTGCGTATGAACCAGGACGAGATGGCCGAGGAGAAGAAGGCCGAGTACATGAGCCTGATTCTTTCGACTGTGACCGGCGTCTCGGCAGGATTGCAAAACACGGGGTAATCGATAGCCCTGTAGTCG
>CABRWN010000156.1 GCA_902474645.1 uncultured Collinsella sp. | reverse complement strand
ACGCTGCTCGAGATCATCGACCACTACCAGGCCGCCGACTATCTGGACCTGCTCGAGGCACTCCAGGGAGACTTTGGCAACATCGACGTGTGCAGCTACGAATACAAGGGCGAGGTCGTGGGTGTGTTTAGCGAGAAGTCGCTCTATCGCCGTAGCATGGACCTGCTCGACCAGACCGTGGCCGACCAGCTCTTCGACCCCGAGCGTCCGATCCTGACCAAGGCTCACGACGTTCCGCCTTCGCGCTACGCGACCGGCAGCCACGCGTGCAACTCGATCATCTCGGCCGGCTGCATCATCAAGGGCACCGTGCGCAACTCCATCCTGTCGCGCGGCGTTGTTGTTGAGGAAGGCGCCTCGGTGACCAACTCGATCATCAACCAGAGCTGCATCATCAAGAGCGGCGCCCGCGTTGAGAACGCCATCCTGGACAAGAACAACGTGGTTCCCACAAACACCGAGCTTCGCGGCACGCCCGAGAACATCCTGGTGCTGGGCAAGGCTCCGTTAACTTCCGATACCACCATCGTACGTTAACGTTGGCACCGCAACATCGCTCGTAACATGTAGAATAGCCGCCCGGTTCGCGCCTGGCGGCTATTCTCGAATAACAACATGGGAGACAATATGGCTGATTCCAGCAAAAAGATGCAGATCGTGTTTGCCTCGGCCGAGTGCGCGCCGTTTGTGAAGACCGGTGGCCTGGGCGACGTGGCGGGCTCGCTGCCTGCGGCGCTTGTGCGCGCCGGCGCCGAGGTTATCGTGATGGTGCCCAAATACGCCACCATCAAGGACGAGTACAAGGCGCAGATGGAGCACTTCTCCGACTTTTACGTGAGCCTGGGCTGGCGCAATGAGTACTGCGGACTCGAGAAGCTCGAGCACGACGGCGTCACCTATATGTTCATCGATAACGAGCGCTACTTTGCGCGCGACTATCCGTACGGCTTCTTTGACGACGGCGAGCGTTTTGCGTTCTTCTCCAAGGCCATCACCGAGAGCCTGCAGCACCTGCCGGCCGGCTTTGAGTGCGACATCCTGCACTGCAACGACTGGCAGACGGCGCTGGCGCCCGTGTTTTTGCGCGAGTTTTACCAGGGCCTGCCGCTGTACGACCGCGTCAAGACTGTGTTCTCGATCCACAACGTGGCGTTCCAGGGCCAGTTTAGCGACACCGTGATGGAGGACATCCTGGGTGTGGCGCATATTCCGGCGGCCGCGTCGCAGCTGCGTTGCGACGCCTGCAGCATCAACTACATGCTGGGAGCCCTGCGCTATGCCGACGCTATTACTACGGTGAGCCCCACCTATGCCAACGAGATCCAGACGCCCGAGTTTGGCGAGGGCCTGGACGGTGTGCTGCGCGAGCGTTCGTACGCGCTGCAGGGTATTTTGAATGGCATCGACGTCGCGGGCTTTGACCCAGCGACCGACAAGCGCATTGCCGCCAACTACACCGTCGAAGACCGTTCCGGCAAGGCCGTGTGCAAGGCCAAGCTGCAGGAAGAGCTGGGGCTCGAGGTTCGCGACGACCGTCCGCTCATGGTGATGGTCACGCGTCTGACGCGCCAGAAGGGCATGGACCTGGTCATGTACGCGCTCGACCGCATCCTGGCCGGCGGCGTGCAGGTGGCGGTGCTGGGCACCGGCGACCGCGACTACGAGGACGGCCTGCGCTACTTCCAGGACAAGTATCCCGGCACCATGGCCGCACGCATCGAGTTCGATCCGGCGCTGTCACAGCGCATGTATGCTGCCGAAGAAATGTTCCTGATGCCTTCGAAATTTGAGCCTTGCGGCCTGTCGCAGATCATCGCCATGCGCTACGGCACCCTGCCCATCGTGCGCGAGACCGGCGGCCTGAAGGACACGGTGATCCCGTATAACGAGTTTACCGGCGAGGGCACGGGCTTCTCGTTTAGCAACTTTAACGGCGACGAGATGGGCGACGCCGTGTTCCGCGCGGCGCGTCTGTTCTGGGACAACCGCGAAGCCTGGAACCAGCTGGTCACGCAGGCCATGAGCCAGGACTTTAGCTGGACGCGCTCGGCCGATAAGTATCTTGATCTGTACTTCTTTATGCATCCGGAGATTGAGAGGCCAGCGGCTGTTGTCGACGAGCCGGAGGCTGTTGCTGAGCCGGTGGCCTCTGAGGAGCCCAAGGCCGAGGAGAAGCCGGTTGAAGCTGAGCCCGCAAAGGCCGAGTCTGAGGTGAAGGCTGAGGTTGCTCCTGAGGCAAAGGCCGAGGTCAAGCCCGCTGAAAAGCCCGCAGCTAAGAGGACCACGACCCGCAAGACGACCACTAAGAAGGTTACGACGACCAAGTCTGCCGCGACTAAAACAACGGCTGCCAAGGCAACGATCACGCGCAAGCGCACGACCGCCGCTGCCAAGAAGGCCGCCGAAGCCGAGGCTGCTCCCGAGGTAAAGGCCGAGGTCGCTAAGGCCAAGCCGGCCACCAAGGCTCCGGCAAAGACTGCTGCCAAGAAGACGACCACGACCGCCAAGAAGACAACGGCAGCCAAGAAGACCACGGCAACGAAGTCGACGACTACGAAGGCCGCCGCAAAGCCTGCTGCCAAAGTCGAAGAGACGACCGCCGAGCCCAAGGCCGAGGCAACTGCCGAGGCAAAGCCGACCGCCAAGACCACCACGCGCAAGCGCACCACGACGACGGCAAAGAAGACCACGACCAAGGCTGCTGCTCCCAAGACGGAGGCTAAGGTCGAGGCCAAGCCCGCTGCCGCCAAAGAGGAGCCCAAGGCCGAGGTAAAGGCCAAGCCCGAGCCTGCCAAGGAGACTCTGGTCTCCCCCGCCGCTCCGGCAGAGAAAAAGGCCCCGTCCAAGAAGACGTCCGTCCGCAAGGCCACGGCCACCCGCAAGCGCCGCTAGCCCACAGGCGATCCAAAACCCAAGCAAACCCTAAGTAAGGGGCGCTCCAACCGGGCGCCCCTTCTCTGTAGATAGTTGGTAAAACGATTTTCTAGGACAACCGTTCGCCGATGGTAAACGGATGTTGTTTATACAGCCTGTGTACAATAGATATACTTACATTCTGTGCGTAAAGCCCATGGCCCGCAGGCCGTGATTCTATTGAACTGGACCGTATTATGAGATTGATTCACAACAGCCGTCTGCCGCAGTTTCGTACTCCGTTTGGCGCTGTGACCACTGGAACTTCCGTTTCGCTATCGGTGATTTTGGAGGATGCTGACCCCAACCAGGCAACGCTCACCCTGCGCACCTGGGTCGATGAAATCGGTGAGTCTCTGTATCCCATGACGCACGAGGGCGACGGCATATTTACCGTAGAGCTTGAGTGCACTGAGCCCTGTCTTATCTGGTACAGCTTTATCTGCAACATCGAGGGCCAGCCCGAGGTACGCCTGGGTGCACCGCAGGGTCGCACCGGTGGCGAGGGTGTGACCTACAACTACGCCGAGGTTCCGTCCTTCCAGATTACCGTCTACAAGCACCGCGAGAACCGTCCCACTTGGTACGAGCGCGGGATGGTCTACCAGATCTTCCCCGATCGCTATGCCCGCGACGAGCATTGGCGCGAGCGCACGCTGGCCGAGGTCGAAAAACCGCGTAAGGGCATTCAGCGCCGCATGGTCGAGGACTGGAACGAGCCGCCTGTGTACGAGCGCGCCGAGGACGGCTCCATCAAGACCTGGGACTTCTACGGCGGCTCGCTCAAGGGTATCCAGAATGACCTGCCTCGCATCGCCGAGCTGGGCTTTACAGCCATCTACCTCAACCCCATTTTTGAAGCCGCGAGCAACCACCGCTACGACACCGCCGATTACACCAAGATCGATCCGATTCTGGGCACCGAGCAGGACTTTACTGAGCTGTGCGAGGCAGCCGAGAAGCTGGGCATTTCCATCATTCTGGACGGTGTGTTCAACCACACGGGCGACGATTCGATCTACTTCAACCGCTACGGCAACTACCCCGGCGTGGGCGCGTGGCAGAGCGAGGATTCGCCGTGGCGCGATGCGTTTTATTTCCACGAGGACGGCTCGTACGACTGTTGGTGGGGCGTGGGCAATATGCCCGCCATCAATGAGAGCTCCGATCTGGTGCGCGAGCGGCTCCTGGGCAAGGACGGCGTCATTCGTAAATGGCTGCGCGCCGGCGCTCACGGCTGGCGCCTGGATGTGGCCGACGAGCTTTCCGATGACTTCCTGACCGAAATCAAAAAGGCCGCGCTCGCCGAGAAGCCCGACGCGCTGCTGCTCGGCGAGGTTTGGGAAGATGCCTCCAACAAGATCAGTTATGGTCACCTGCGCCGCTACCTGCAGGGCTCTGAGCTCGACTCCGCCATGGACTACCCCTTCCGCGACATGGTCATCGGCTTTTTGATGGGCTACAAGAACGCCTACCAGGCAGCCGAGGACATCGAGACGCTGCGCGAGAACTACCCGCGCGAGGCACTGTCCTGCGCGCTTAATCTGCTTTCGAGTCACGACCGTCCGCGCATTATCTCGGTGCTCGGCGGAGGCCCCGACGAGTCGCAGCTGCCCGAGTGCGAACGCAGCAAATGGCCTCTGGACGAGAACTCGATGGGCTTGGCCAAGGGACGCTTCTGGCTCGCCACGCT
>CABRWN010000155.1 GCA_902474645.1 uncultured Collinsella sp. | reverse complement strand
CTCCTCGAAGCTCCGCCACGTCCGATTCCTGTAGAATTCGTCCTTCAGGTGCCCGGGCAGCAGCTCTGTCGCATGGGCTTGCCCTCGCACGCCGCCGGCTCCGGCCGGGTCCGGGCACCCTTCGGCCTCCCGCCGGCCTTCGGCGCGCCCGTACCCCCTGTCGCAAAGCTCTGCTGCATGCAAGAGTCCTCAGCGTGGCGTCGTGCCTGACTCTCCCGTCCATAAAGAAGCCCCCATTTCTAATGTTCAAGAAATGAGGGGCGGTTCAATTTCGGGACGGGGATTAAATAATCATTCGGAGCAAATTTATTTTTATCCCCGTCTCAGAAAAATCATCGGGCGTGGTCTTGGGCAAACAGCCTAGTTGCGCCTAAGGTGGACGACGGTCTCGCAGTGGAAGGTTTGCGGGAACAGGTCGACTGGCGTGATCTTGACGGGGGAGAAGGTGCCTTCTTCGACAAAGCGTTTGAGATCGCGCGCCAGGGTGGCCGGGTCGCAGCTTACGTAGGCGACATCGCGAGCACTCGTACTGGCGATAAGGCCGATGGCCTCGGGGGCGAGGCCTGCGCGCGGCGGGTCGACCACCAGGACGTCAGCATCCTGGTCGGGGAACTCGCGCACCGCGTCTCCGCCAATGACGTCGACGTTATCAAGCTTGTTGATCTCCAGGTTACGGCGCAGGTCGCGCACGGCGGGGCCGTAGGCCTCGACGGCGGCGACAAAGTCGCAGCGGCGGGCGAGCGGCAGGGTAAAGGTGCCGGCACCGCAGTACAGGTCCACGGCAAGCTCGTCTTCCTGCGGGTCGAGCGCTTCCATGACAAGATCGATCAAAATCTCGGCACCCTTGGTGTTGACCTGGAAAAAAGACGGGGCAGACAAGCGCATCTGACCCTCGGCGATATTCTCGGTCCATGAGCCCTCTCCGGCGAGCATTTCGACCTTGGAGACACGGCGGGCCTTCTTTTCGCCCTTGCTCATCACGCGCACGATGCTCGTGGGATGAGCGGCGTCCGCCAGCACGCGGGAGACCTGCGAGCGCGGAAAAGAGCCTGTGGGCGTCCAGAGTGCGACCTCGAGTGCCTTGGTGCGGCGCGATGCGCGAATGCCCACGCGTTCGAGCCCCAAGTCATGGCTGCCGCTTAGATAGTTGAGTGCGCCGACGACCGATTTGAGCGCCTTGGGGAAGCGTTTGTCGAACAACGGGCACGAATCGACGGTCACGATCTTGCGGGGATCGACGCCGTGCATGCCAAGACGCACGCGACCGTTGACGACGGTCGGTTCGAGCTCGATTTTATTGCGGTAGCCCCAGTCGTCCTTGGTGTGGCGGATAGGCTGGACAAGTTCGTTGACCTGGTCGGGGGTGAACTTGCCAATGCGCTCGAGCGTGGAGCGCAGGTTTTGCTCTTTGGCGGCAAGCTGAGCGGTGCGCGAGAGGTTGCCCCACGAACAACCGCCGCAGATGCCCACGAAGGGGCAGGGAGGCTGAATGCGATCGGGACTCGGCTCCAGAATCTCGGTCGTGCGGGCGCGCATAAACGACTTGCCGTCCTGCACGACCTCGGCTTCGACGGTGTCGCCTGCCACGGCGCCCTGCACAAAGACGGCCTTGCCGTTGTCGGCATGTGCCAGACCGTCGGTGCCGTACGTCATCGATTCTATGGTGAGCTTCATATTCCTGCCTGCCATTCGCGGTTTTGTTCGCAACCATGGTAGCAGGGAAAAGCGCCCCGTATCTGGGGCATTCCTCAAATACGGGGCGCTTCTACAAACGTCTATTTCGTCTTGCCGGTAATGAGCGTCTTAAGACCCAGGCCGATCAGGCCCAGGCCCATGCGCACGCGACCGGGGCGATGGCGCTCAATGGCCTTGGTCTTGCCGGCGGGCTTATCGCGACGGGCGCTCGTTTCGGGTGCGGGTTTGGTGACCTGCGGCTCGGGCTGAGGTGCAGGTGCGGGCTCGGGCTCAATGACGGTCGCCTGGACCTCTTGGACCTTGGGTGCTACCGGCTGCGGCTCGGGCTCGGGGGCAGGTTTTGCCTCAATGACGGGCTCGGGCGCGGCCTCGGCGTTGCGATAGGCACGCTCCAGTAGAGCTTCCTGCGAGTTGAAGGGTTTCTCACCCTCTGCACGCTCCACGGGGACCCAGGTGCCGTCGCTCGTGAGGCTGCGGGCCTTCACGTTGTCCCGCAGCTGCATGCCCATGTACTCGTGCACTAGGGCGCGGCAGGTGGGGTCGAGCACGGGGAAGGCGATCTCCACGCGGTGCTCGGTGTTGCGCGTCATCATGTCTGCCGAGCTCAGATAAATCATGTCCGAGTCCACGCCGAAAGCATAGACGCGCGCGTGCTCCAAAAAGCGTCCGACGATGGAGCGGACATGCACGTTCTCGGTCTTGCCCGGAACACCGGGCTTGAGGCACGAGATGCCGCGGATGATCATGTCTACGCGCACGCCGGCACACGATGCCTCGGCGATCTTGTCGATAACCTCGCGGTCGGTCAGCGAGTTGAGCTTAAAGAATACGCGGGCGGGCTCGCCGGCAAGGGCGCGCTGGATCTCGCGGTCAAGCCCGCGCATGATGAGCGGTTTCAGTCCGACGGGCGCCACACCCAGGAAGCGGTAGTCGCCGCGCAGGTTGCCCAGCGACAGATTGCGGAAGAACAGGTTGGCGTCCTCGCCGATGCCGGGATGGGCGGTCATGAGCATAAAGTCGCTGTAGAGTTTGGCCGTCTTCTCGTTAAAGTTGCCGGTGCCCAAAAGCGTGAGGCGGGTGAGCGCCATGCCCTCGCGATAGGTGAGCTGGCAGATCTTGGAGTGGCACTTAAAGCCCTCGGAGCCGTAGATGACGGTGCAGCCCGCCTCTTCCAGGCGTTCGGCCCATTCGATGTTGTTTTGCTCGTCAAAGCGGGCGCGGAGCTCCATGAGTACCGTGACCTCTTTGCCGTTTTCGGCAGCATCGATGAGCGACTCGCACAGGCGGCTTTGTTTGGCCACGCGGTAGAGCGTGATGCGCAGCGAGATACACTCAGGGTCGTAGGCTGCTTCGTGCACCAGGTCCAAGAACGGGTTCATGGCCTCGTAGGGATAAAAGAGCAGCTTGTCGTGCTGCAGCACCTGTTCGCGGATGGAGCGGGTCATATCGATGGTGGGGTTGGGCTGCGGCTTAAACGGCGTAAAGAGCAGCTCGTTGCGCAGGTGCTCGGGAATCTTGCCCTCAATGCCAAAGACGTAGCCCAGGTTGAGCGGGATATCGCAGGTAAAGACCGAGCGACGCGAAAGCTCGAGCGCCTTGCGGATAGTCTTGAGCGTCGCCTTCTCGAGCGACCCCGAGACCGCGAGCACTACCGGCTGCAGGCGCAGGCGCTTCTTGAGAATGCGCTTCATGTGCTGGCGGTAGTCCTCTTCCTCTTCGACGCCCTCGCCGTCCGGATCGATGTCGGCGTTGCGGGTGACTCGGATGAGCGCACGATCCAGCGGCTTATAGGAGCCAAAGCAGCTGTCCAGGCAGGCGAGGATGACGTCCTCGAGCAAGATGTAGGAGTAGGTGCCGGTGGGCGAGGGGATCTCGACCACGCGGTTCATCGAGGCGGGAATCTCGATAAGGCCCAGCAGGCTCTCTTCGTCGGTGGCGCCGTCCAGACCACAGGCCAGATAGAGCGCGCCATTGCGCAGGTTGGGGAAGGGGTGGCGAGGATCGATGACCAGCGGCGAGATGACCGGCGACACGTAGGCCTGGAAGTAGCGGGTTACAAAGGTGCGCTCCTCGGGCGTAAGCGAATCGATGCGGGCGCGGTGAACGCCCAAGGTGTCGAGCTTGCCCTCGATGCTCTTAAAGATGGACTCCCAACGGGTAAGGAGCCCGGGCATTTCGGCCATGACAGCATCGACCTGTTCGGAGGCGGTCATATTGCTCTTGTTGTCGACAGGTTGTTTTTTGAGCTCCGCCAGATCGGACAGGCCGCCCACGCGCACCATGAGAAACTCGTCGAGGTTGGACTCGAAAATCGACACGAACTTTAGACGCTCGAACAGCGGAGCGGTCTCATCGAAGGCTTCGTCGAGCACGCGGTTGTCAAAGCGTAGCCAGCTGAGCTCTCGGTTTTGCGTGTACGAGAAGTCGCGCGGCGGTTTGCGCAGCTTTGCGGCGGCTTGCTTCTTTTCGATTTTGCTCGGCATATGCATCTGTCCGTTCAGTCCCCACAAGGGACGGTAGCCTAACACTAATCACTATTGTCTCAATTTAGTCGACCTGTGGCACGGACGCATCGCGCGAACGGTATCTTTACCTACTTCTTACGCTGCCAAGGCATGCAACTAACTGCCCAACTCGTTTGGAAACAATCTATATCCATACTCAACTGGTGAGGATGTATGAATAAGAATGATTGCGAGCTGAATATAATCGAATCCAAATTGAATCATGGACAAACGACATTTATATGCAGAAAACCGTTTTAGCTATGCAATTCCTAAACATGAAAATATTTGTGCAATCTAGCTTAATTCCTTAGAAAAAAGAACATTTACCTTTGAAAACCTGCTTTAGAGAACCGAAGTGCATCATGGGGGAATCATATGCGATATACCGTTCATCGCACTTTGCTGACCGTTCGGGGGCGAGGTGGAATTGCGAGTGGTTTTTGGATATAACTAGAGCTGTCAGCAAGCAGCGTCCCATACGGAGGGGCGCTGATACATTCGGCCAGTAAGGCCCGAAAGAAAGGTAGGAGGCCATGACGAAAGGTCTGCACGTGCCTTCCGAGA
>CABRWN010000154.1 GCA_902474645.1 uncultured Collinsella sp. | reverse complement strand
GAAAGCACTTAATGTGCTTTCCGTCTTGCGCAGGACTGTAGAGCAGCAAACTTAACCGCCTCGCCCGGCGGGCGAGCGCAGGGATACGACATCTGTCCAACAATTCGTGTGAAACACAATGAAAAACCGTTTGATGTGAGTTAATATAAACAACGTCGTGAATCTGACTCCTGCCACATGCATGACAGGGGTTAAACACAAAAAGGAGTCAACTATGGTTTCTGAGAAGGCTACCCTCGTTAATCCTCAGGGTCTGCACATGCGTCCGGCTGGTCTGTTCGCCTCCACCATGGGCAAGTACGCCTGTGACGTGACGGTCGTCACCCCCGAGAAGGAGGTCAACGGCAAGTCCCCGATGGCCCTCATGGCTGCTGGTATCCCCTGCGGTACCGAGGTCGAGGTCAAGTGCGACGGCGCCGACGAGGCCGAGGCTCTGGCTGCTGCCATCGAGCTCATCAAGAGCGGTCTTGGCGAGTAGAACTCAAACGGGTCGCATGTTGAACAACTAAGTTCATATTTGGGGGCGCAGTGACCTGTTCTAAGGTAGCTGCGCTCTTTTGTCATGGATATGGCAAAACGCTTTATCACATGACACGGAGAGAGGAATGGGAATGTATCAGGGAGTCAACGCTTCCGAGGGCATCGGTATCGGCACCGTCATGGTTGCCGTCGATCCCGACTTGACGTTTGAGCCGCACGAGGTTGCTGATTCGGCAGCAGAGAAGGAGCGCTATCAGTCCGCTCTTTCGGTCTTCTGCGAGAAGACCCAGGCTCAGGCCGACCATATGAAGGAGACGGTGGGCGAGGCCGAGGCCGAGATCATGAGCGGACACATTGTCCTGGCTCAGGACCCGGGCATGACTGACGCCATCAACGCCGCCATTGACGGCGGTACCTGCGCCGAGCAGGCGCTCATGGACACCTCGACCATGTTCGAGAACATGTTTCTGTCCATGGACGACGAGATGTTCCGTCTGCGCGCGGCCGACATCGCCGACATCCGCACCGGTATTCTGGCCGAGCTGCTGGGCAAGGAGGTCGTCGACCTTTCCGTCTTGCCCGAGAACACCGTCGTTGTCGTGCACGACCTCACGCCGTCCATGACCGCCACGATCGATAAGGCCCACGTTGCCGGTATCGTCACCGAGACCGGTGGCCGCACGTCGCATTCCGCGATCATCGCGCGCGCCCTCGAGATCCCGGCTGTCCTTTCGGTTTCCAACAGCTGCACCGCGCTGCGCAACGGTATGACCGTTGTCGTCGACGGCGGCAAGGGTATCGTCGAGGCCGATCCCGACGAGGAGACGCTCGCTGCCTACACCGCCAAGGCCGAGGCCTTCGCTGCCGAGAAGGCGGCCCTCGAGGCCTTCCGTGGCAAGCCGTCCGTGACTGCCGATGGCATCAAGAAGATCATCGCCTGCAACATCGGTAACCCCGATGACGTGTCCAACGCGCTCGATCACGACGCCGAGGCCATCGGTCTGTTCCGCTCCGAGTTCCTGTTCATGGACTCTGCTGAGCTTCCTTCCGAGGAGGAGCAGTTCAACGCCTACCGTAAGGTTGCCAGCGCGCTCAAGGGTGCTCCGGTCATCATCCGCACGCTCGATGTGGGTGGCGACAAGGAGATTCCGTATCTGCATATGGTCAAGGAAGACAACCCCTTCATGGGCTTCCGCGCCGTGCGTTACTGCCTGGCCAATCCCGACCAGTACAAGGTCCAGCTCCGCGCTCTGCTGCGCGCTAGCGCCTTCGGTGACGTCAAGATCATGATCCCGCTCGTCACCTGCGTCGAGGAGGTCTTGGCTGTCAAGGAGCTCGTCGAGCAGTGCAAGGCCGAGCTGACCGAAGAGGGTCGCAAGTTCAACGAGAACATCGAGGTCGGCATCATGGTCGAGACGCCCGCCGCTTCGCTGCTCGCAGACCGTCTTGCCGAGGTCGCCGACTTCTTCTCCATCGGCACCAACGACCTGATCGGCTACACCATGTGCGCCGACCGTGGTAACGACACCATCTCCAACCTGTACCAGGTTTACTATCCCGCCGTGCTCCGCTCGCTCAAGAACATCATCGAGAGCGGCGTGAAGGCCGGCATCATGGTCGGTATGTGCGGCGAGGCCGCTGCCGATCCGCTGCTCGAGCCGCTGCTGATCAGCTGGGGCCTGGAGGAGTTCTCGATGAGCGCTCCTTCGATCCTGCGCGCCCGCAAGACCATCAGCCAGTGGACCAAGGCCGAGTGCGACGAGCTCGCCGAGAAGGCGCTCGCCTGCAACACCGCAGCCGAGGTCAAGGCACTGCTCGAGTCTGCAGCTCGCTAATTTGGTATCAGAGGTAACCGCGTGGTTGGAATGGGCCGGCCACGCGGCCCTCACATATACAGGGGGTACTGTAAATGTTCTACACGCTAACCGCTAACCCGGCTGTCGACATGACGGTTTCGAGCTCTCCGCTCGAGCCCGATGAGAACGTCCGCACCGGCTCGGCCAGCTACACGGCTAACGGCAAGGGCCTTGACGTGTCCTTCGCCTTTAAGAAGATGGGCGTCGACACCGTCGCGCTCGGCTTCTTCGCCGGCTTCACGGGCAAGTTCATCGTCGAGGAGGTCATGAACCTGGGTTGCCTGTGCCGCCCGGTCTGGACCGACGGCATCACGCGCATTAACACCTACGTCAACGATGGCCAGCACGAGTACGGCATCCTCAACCCCGGCGCTCCTATTACGCCGCAGCACCAGGAGGAGCTCTACAATATCCTGGACACCGCGGGCGATCTTGAGTGCCTGATCGTCTCCGGCTCCGTGCCTCCCAAAGCTACGCCCGACTTCCTGGCTCAGGTCATGGAGCACGCTCAGGCTCGTGGCGCCGACGTCGTCCTGGACCTGTCCTCCGACAAGCTCAAGGAGCTCGCTCACAAGAAGCCGCTGCTCATCAAGCCGAACCATCACGAGATGAAGGCCATCTTCGGCGTGCCGGTCGACACCGACGACGAGGTCCGCGTTGCTATGAAGATGGCTCACGACGCTGGCGTTCAGAACGTGCTGCTCACCCGTGGTAGCCGCGGCGACGCTTACTTCTCCAACGGTGAGGACATCTGGTACGCCAAGCGTGAGTTCAACATCAAGCTGGTCTCTTCCGTCTGTGCCGGCGACTGCACCCTCGCTGCGTTCCTGCACAAGTGGTACAGGGATCGCGACAACGTCGAGGAGGCTATGAAGCTCGCTATGGCCACCGGCGCCAACGTTGCCGAGTCCGTCGGCATCGGCGACTTTGGTCACGTCGACGAGTACAGCAAGCGCGTTGCTGTCCGCAAGCTCGATCGTCAGTAATCGAAACGCGACATATTCGTGCGCATGCGGCGCCCCGGTTTCGGCCGGGGCGCCTTTTTTGTTCCGTCATAGGGGAGAGATGTCCTGCCGTACTTCATCGCTTCCACACCGTTCACCGAGTTGTCCTAGCCTTTTACCGATGCGTGGAATATACTTTCATTAATACGTTGCTTCGTGAAAGGAACATTCATGATTTACACGCTCACTGCAAATCCCGCCATTGATTACAACATCGCCTGCGACGGCCTTGACGCCAACACCGTCACGCGTACCCGCAATGCCGTCTACACGCCCAACGGCAAGGGCCTCAACGTCTCGTTTACGCTTGACCACTACGGTGTCGACACCACGATCTTGGGTTTCTTTGCCGGCTTCTCGGGCGAGTTTATCGTTAAGGGCGCCGAGGCCCTGGGCGTGCCCGTCAAGCCCGTGTGGACCGACGGCATCACGCGCGTCAACGTGTTCCTCAATGCCGGCCCCGACACCGAGTACAACATGGTCAACGCCGGTGCCGCCATCAACGAGGCCAATGAGCAGGAGATGTTTGAGCTTATCGATTCGCTTGATGACATGACCTGCCTGGTCATCAGCGGCTCGCTGCCTCCCAAAACTTCCGAGGGCTTCCTGGCCGAGGTCCTGCGCTGCGTCAAGGCCAAGGGGGCCGAGTTCGTCCTCGACATCTCGAGCCATCAGCTGGCGGATCTCATTGCCATGGAGCCGCTGCTGATCAAGCCCAACGACGATGAGCTGCTCGATATCTTTGGCATCAAGGTGAGCGGTGGCGACGATGAGTCCGTCAAGGGCGCGATGTCCGAGCTGCACGCCAAGGGCGCCAAGAACGTGCTGCTGACCCTCGGTGGCGACGGCGCGTACTTCTCCAACGGCGAGCACATCTGGTTTGCCAATCGCACCTTCGACGTCAAGCTGCTGTCGACGGTGTGCGCCGGCGATTCCTCGCTCGCTGCCTTCCTGTCCGTATGGCACGACGCTCCCGAGCGCGTCGAGGATGCCCTCCGTCTGTCGATGGCCACCGGCGCCAACGTGGTCGAGTGCCCGGGCCTGGGCGATTTTGCCAAGGTGGACGAATATAAGAAGCACATTGAGGTTCGCCAGGTCTGCTAGCCGCATCGAAAAATCGCTGCCGAACACCCGCTTTGGATCTCCGAGGCGGGTGTTTTTTGCTCGCTGAACGCATATGGCGTCTGCTGTCTCGTTTTATGGAATTGACGACGCGATTGCGTGTGCGCGCTTTCTCGTTTCTTGTTAGACTTCTTGAGAACCATCGATTAACGCTCACAAGTGCAGGAGGCCATAGGCATGTGCAATGTTTCGCTCAACGGTAATCAACCGTCCGATGCGTCCCTGTGCGTCCTACGCGCGCTTGAGGCGGCTGGTCTTGAGGCTTGGTACGTGGGCGGTTGGGTGCGCGACGCCCTGATGGGGTGCCCCAGCCACGATGTTGATATGTGCTGTAGCGGCCTGTGGCAGGACTTTCA
>CABRWN010000153.1 GCA_902474645.1 uncultured Collinsella sp. | reverse complement strand
AGCCGGACTCGTTTCCAAGCGACCTTGAGCCTCAGGTGATCGTGAACGTTGCCGGTACGCAGGATTCGGCCGACGATATCGCCGCCAACCTGTGTGGCACCATCAACGTGACCGAGCGCTACGCCTTTGTGGGGGAGGGGCTCGCCGCCAAGCCGGCGCCGGCTATCAAATCCGTGGTCAATGTGGGGTCGGCGAGCGGGCATACTGGATCGGAGTTTCCCGCCTATGCCGCCAGCAAGGGCGGCGTTATCGCCTACACCAAGAACCTTGCAAACCGCCTGGCACCGCAGGCCATCGCCAACAGTGTGGACCCGGGCGGCGTTATCACGCCGCTCAACCGTTGCGTGATGGAAGACGAGCGCCTGTGGAACCAGATTATGGAGCTCACGCCGCTTAAGCGCTGGGCCACCGCCCAGGAGATCGCTGAGTGGATCTACTTTGTGGGCGTGACCAACCGGTTTATGACCGGGCAGAGCCTGCTGATCGATGGCGGCGAGGCCGGCCGCACACAATTTATTTGGCCCGAATAGGAAACGCGCCCGATGGAAAGCTGTCGGGCGCGTTTTTGATGTATCGATTTTTAGTCGATGCAAGTCCAGTTGACGGGGGTCGAGCCGTGTTGTTCGAGTAGCCGATTGGCGGCAGAGAAGGGGCGCGACTCCATAAAAGCGGGGAGTTCTGCCGTGGCACGGTTGGCTGAAAGCGGCGAGGGGTGCGTAGAGGCCAGGCAGAACTTGCCGGTTGCCTTGCCCGCGCCGGTAGCGGCGAGCTTGCCTTCGACCATCTGCTGGGCAAAGCGGCCCCATGCCAAAAAGACTATCGGCTGGGGCAGCTGACAGCAGCGTTCGATAACGTAGTCGGTGAGCGTGCTCCAGCCCAGTTTGGCGTGCGAGTTGGCGGCATGCTCGCGCACGGTGAGCGTGGTGTTGAGGAGCAGGACGCCCTGCTGTGCCCATGGGGTTAGGTCTCCCGTGGCGGGAATGGGGCAACCCAGATCGGCTTTGAGTTCCTTATAGATGTTGCGCAGGCTCGGCGGCAACTTGGTTTGCGTCGCGGGGACCGAGAACGACAGTCCCATGGCCTGGTTGGGCCCGTGATAAGGGTCCTGACCCAAGATGACAACTTTGACCTGGTCGGCCGGCGTGTAGGCGAGGGCGTTGAGGATGTCGTCTTGTGCCGGGTAGATAGTCTGCTCGGCTCGCAAGAGGGCGACGCGCTCGAGCAGCTGGTTCGTAGTGTCACGTACCGGCTGCGGCGCATTGCCCAACCAAGTTGCTATGTTGAGGTCGCGGGTTGCGGTGTCCATGGGGCTCCTTTATGGCAGATGCTCTGTTGGCATCTATTGTAAAGGCGCACCGGTTGCCTTTATGCCGCGGCTGCATGAAGAGCGGGGTCTACGAGGCGCGCTCGGGTGCTCCCGCCATACGAGCGTGTCCATGTGCGCGGAGGCGCGGAAGCTCGACGGTTGCCGCCATGACGCCGGTGAGGATGAGGGCAGCGCCAAAGAAGGCGATGGGGCTCAGAACCTCGCCGACCAGGAAGAACGAGAAGACAGCGGAGCAGACCGGCTCGAGCGAGAAGGCAAAGCCGGTGGTCTCGGCAGGCACGTGGGGCTGCACGAGCGTCTGGGTGATAAAGCCGTAGGCAGAGCAGATGAGTGCGAGCGCGACGACGACCACGATCTCGCTGGGCGTGCCGGGAAGCGTGAAACCGCCAAAGGTGAATGCGGCGATACCCGAGAATAAGCCGCCGAAGCCCAGCTGCCAAACGCCCAGAGCCAGCGGGTCGACTTCTTCGACAAAGCGCTTGGCTACGATAATGTGACTGGCATAGATAAAGGCCGAGAGCAGCATGATGATCGCACCGGGATTCAGGCTGGTGAAGTCGGCGCCCGAGAGCAGCAACATACCACAGGTGACGATGGCGGTGCCGACGAGCACTTTGCACTCGGGGGCACGGCGCAGCAGGGCGGCGTTGGCAAACGGCACGATCACGACCGTCAGGCTTTGTAAAAAGCCGGCGGTGGAGGCGGAGGTGAGGCTGGAGCCCAGGCACATGCAAGTGAGCTCGGTTGCCATAATGGCGCCGATGATGGCGGCGCGGACCATAAGGTCGCGGTTGATGCGGAACGCGCGCTTGTGGAAGAGCAGCAGGCAGGCCACAAAGGCGATGATGCAGCGCAACGCAACGATGCTCGTGGCGTTCATGCTGTCCATGCCGATCTTCATGAGGGGGTACGAAAAGCCCCATGCGACGGGAACGGAAAATGAGAGCGCGATTGCTTTTTTGCGATCCATGGGACTCCTTTTGTTACAGAACGGTTTCGTAAAAAGGATTCTGCTCCCAGATGTGGATGTAGTAAAGCGAATGTATCTTCAGTATGATTAAGAAACGCTAACGTAGTCAGAAAAAGCTCTGGCAAAACGTTTTACGGCTGCATTGATGTGGAGGCACGATGGCATCGCGGCATCAGATTGTTTGTATGGTGGTCGATCGCGGCAGTCTTAAGGGCGCGGCGGACGAGCTGGGCTATACGCAAAGTGCGGTGAGCCAGGCCGTCAAGGCACTCGAGCGCGAGCTGGGTACCACGCTTATCGAGCGCGGTAAGCAGGGCGTTTCGCTTACGCGCGACGGTAAACAATATCTGCCGTACCTGCGCCAAATCGTGACCGCCGAGGCCGAGCTCGAGGGCAAGCGCCAGGAGCTGCTGGGGCTTTCGTCGACTGATATTCGCATCGCGACGTTTACCAATGTGAGTCGAACCGTGTTGCCGCGCGTGATTCGCGACTTTGGAGCCCTGCACCCGGGCGTACGCTTTACCCTCAAGCAGGGCGATTACACGCGCAACGCCCAGTGGGTGCACGATGGCGTGGTTGATTTTTGCTTTACGGCACGTGGGTTTACCGCGGGGCTCGAGAAGCGCGTGGTCTATCACGACGAGCTGGTGGCGCTGTTGCCTGTCGCGCATCCGCTGACGGCAAAGGAAAAGGTGACGCTTGCCGACTTAGCGTCCGAGCCGTTTGTACTGCTGGATGAGGGCGAACAGAGCCTGGTGCTCGATGCATTCGCGGCGTATGGCCTGTCGCCGCACGTGACGAGTGAGGTGACCGACGACTACACCATCATGGCGATGGTGGAGGAGGGCCTGGGCGTGAGCATGCTCTACCGTCGTACTGTAGAGGGCATGCAAGCTGATATTCATGTGCGGCCCATCGTGCATGCTCCCTCGCGCGATGTGGTGGCTGCCTGGCGCAGCTGGGACACCATGCCCATCGCCACGAGGCGCTTTATCGACTATATGAGCTCGCATATTGTCAATTAATGACTGGCGTGGCGTTGAGTGCTGTGTTTAGCGGGCTGTCGCTTTGGCTTGGGTGACACGATAGGTGCGTGCCGGGTGGCAGAGTAGCACCGCCACGACCATAAAGAACGCCGTGGTGCCCAGGCTGATGGGGTAGACCATCATGATGTTCGCAAAGGTGCGAAAGTGCGGGAACACGCAGAACACCCAATAGAAGCGGATGCCGCAGACGCAGATCATGGTGATGAGGGCGGGCGTGAGCGAGATACCAAAGCCGCGCAGGTAGCCTGACATGTTTTCGTAGAACATGCTAAAGGCGTACGCCGGGAAGATCGAACACACGCGGATATAGCCTATCGAGACGATGTTGGGATCGCTGTTAAAGAGCGACAAGATCTCGCGCCCTAGGCCGACAATAACGATGATCGTGGTGAGTGCAACGATACCGCCTTCGACCAGGCAGACCTTGAGCGTCTTGGTGCAGCGGTCGATCTGGCGGGCGCCGTGGTTTTGTCCCACAAAGGTGGTGCAAGCCTGGCTAAAGCTGTTGAGCAGGTTATAGCACACGTACTCCAGACTCATGGCGGCGCTCGATGCCGCCATGACCTCGGTGCCCAGGCTGTTGATGGCAGACTGGATGATGATGTTGGCGACGGCAAAGACGGCGCTTTGGATGCCGGCGGGCAGGCCGATCTTGACGATGCGCTTGAGGGCGACGGGGTCGATAGCCAGGTCGCGTAGGGTGACGCGGACGACGGAGTCGGTCTTGAGCAGGCGGATAAAGAGCGTAGCGGCGCTGACGGTGTAGGCGATGGCGGTGGCGATGGCGACGCCCGCGACACCCCAGTGGAGCACAGGGACAAAGATGAGGTCCAGGCCAATGTTGAGGACGGTGGACACGGCAAGCGCCTGCAGCGGCATGCGGGTGATGCCGACGGAGCGGAAGATCGCGGCTTCAAAGTTGTAGAGCAAGATCGAGGGCAGGCTGAGCAAAAAGACGCGCAGGTAGAGCGAAGCAAGTGGCATGGTTTCGGCGGGAACGTTGAGGGCGGCGAGCATGGGCTCGGCAAAGATCTCGCCCAGGGCGATGACGACAAAGCCCACGAGCGCCATTAAAATCGAGGTATGGACGGCGCGTTTGACCATGTTTTGGTCGTTGCGGCCGATAGCGTTGGCGATGACCACATTGGAGCCAAGCGACATGCCAATAAACAGGTTGAGCATAAGACTGGTAAGCGGAACATTGGAGCCGACCGCCGCCATGGCGAGGGTTCCCTGGTCGCCCGAGAAGTTACCGATAATGACCGTGGCGATGAGGTTCGACAGCTGCTCCAAGATGCTCGTGGCGGCCACGGGGAAGGCGAACAGGGGAATATTGCGCCACAACGAGCCGGTGGTCATGTCAATGTGCTTAGATGCGGTATCAGCCATACGCTCTCAATCTCTAACATGCTCTTTCGTGCTTATTTGCGCAGACGATGATACTCCTAATCGACTAGTCGTTGGGGACGTTCTTAAACGACTAGTCATTCAAGAGCGTCCCCAATGACTAGGTGGG
>CABRWN010000152.1 GCA_902474645.1 uncultured Collinsella sp. | reverse complement strand
AAAACCTTTCATAAGCTTTTTGGTCTGGCCGGTCTTTTCGAATTGAACCTCGATCATGTCTCCGGCGACCGAGATCACGGTGCCCGTGCCAAAGGTCTTATGACTCACGGTATCGCCCGCAGCAAAGTCTTGCGATGCGCTGGCACGATCGACCTTGCGCTCCACCGTCGGGGATACCTTGGATGACGGCTTTTTGGCTCGCGGCGCGCCCGAGCCAAAGGTCGAGGCAACACGGCCGGCGTCGGGCGAGACCCCACGCTGGCGCTCGGTGCCATAAGTGCTGCCGCCAAAGAAGTCATCGAAGCTCGATCCGCTGCGCGATCCAGAGCCGCCGGTCGAGCGCGTATGCGAGCCAAACACCTTGCCGCCATACATGTCCGAGCCCATACCCGAGCCAAAGGTGCCGCGACGGTCTCCGCGCTTCTCCCAGCCCGTGCCCTCAAAACCGGCAGAACCGATACCGCTAAACTCGATGTCCTCAAACGGAATCTCGTTGAGGAAGCGCGAGCGCGGGTTGGCAGAGGTCGAGCCGTAGGTGCGACGCGTGGCCGCATAGGTCAGGAACAGGCGCTTGCGAGCGCGCGTGATGGCGACGTAGGCCAAGCGACGCTCCTCCTCGAGCTTGCCCGGATCGTCACTACCGCCAAAGTCGTGCACGTGCGGGAAGATACCCTCCTCCATGCCGGCCACGAACACCGCCGGGAACTCCAGGCCCTTGGCGGAGTGGATGGTCATCATGGTGATGGCATGCGTCTCGCCGGCCAGGGAATCCAAGTCGGCGCGCAGGGCCAGCCACTCCATGAGTGCAGGCAGCGCCTTGCAGGTGAGCGGGCCGTAGGTGCGCTCGATCTCGTCGGCATGTACGGCACCCACCGGCAGCTCTGTCGGCGCGGCATAGGCGTTGCCCGCGATGGCGGCGGCCAGGGCATCCTGCGGAGACAGCGCCGGAGCGGCCAGGCTATCGAGCGGATTGGAACCCGCGGCATCACGCGCGCCAACGAGCGCCTCAAACGAAGACGCGGGCGCAGACGGGCCGGGCTCGGGCGCGCTCACCACAACGGGCTCGGGCTCAACGTCGGCGGGCACATCGGCAACACCAGCAGCGCGCAGCTCTTCCAAGCTCTCGAGCGTGCCTTCGATATCCTCGTGCGTCTCCTCAAATTCGGCAGCGACACCCAGGAATTCCTGGATGTTCTCGGCGCGGCTCTCGGACTCCATGGTGCCCTCGGCGCGGAAAGCCTGCAGCAGGCCCGTCTTATCGACAATCATCTCGACAACGTCCTTGAGCTCGCCGTCCATGCGGCGACCCTCGCGCACCAGCGAGACAAAGCTCGACAGGCCATTGCGCACCTTGGCGCTAAACATGCCCGCCTCGGCTGTTGCGATCTCGCAAGCCTGGAAGAACGAGCAACGGTTGTCGCGCGCCAGCTGCTCAATCTTTTGGATCGAGGTGGAGCCGATGCCGCGGCGCGGCGTGTTGATGACGCGCTTGACGCTCATCTCGTCGGCCGGGTTCACGATCATCTTGAGGTAGGCCATGACGTCGCGGATCTCGGCACGGTCGAAGAATCGCGTGCCGCCCACAATCTTGTAGGGCACGCCTGCGCGCAGGAACATATCTTCGAGGATACGCGACTGGGCGTTGGTGCGGTAGAACACGGCGATATCGTCGTAACTCGTGCCCTTGGAGTGCAGCTTTTCGATCTCGCCGGCAATCCAGCGGCCCTCATCGCGCTCGTCGCTCGCCTGGAAGGCCTGGATCTTCTCGCCATCGCCCTCGGCCGTAAACAGGCGCTTGTCCTTGCGCTGCGAGTTATGGCGCACCACGGCGTTGGCGGCGCTCAGGATGTGACCCGTGGAGCGATAGTTCTGCTCGAGCTTGACGGTCTTGCAGTTTTTGAAGTCCTTCTCAAAGTCCAGGATGTTGGTGATGTCAGCACCGCGCCAGCTATAAATGGACTGGTCATCGTCGCCTACGACCATGAGGTTTTGGTACTTGGCGGCCAGCAGGTTGGCGATCTCGTACTGGACGTGGTTGGTGTCCTGATACTCGTCGACGCTAATGTAGCGGAAACGCTCTTGGTACTTATCGAGCACCTCGGGGCGGGTGCGCAGCAGCTCGAGCGTGCGCACGAGCAGGTCGTCGAAGTCCATCGCGTTGGCGGCGCGCAGGCGGCGTTCCAGCTCCAGGTAGACCTGCGCGGCCTTTTTGTCGTTGGGGCTGTCGGCGGATTTGAGCATGTCCTCGGGGCCGATCATGGCGTTTTTGGCCGAACTGATCTTGCTGCGGATCATATTGATGGGGAATTGCTTTTGCTCGATACCGAGCGCCTGCATAATATCGCGCACCATGCGCTTGGAATCGTCATCATCGTAGATGGTGAACTGACCGGTGTAGCCCAGCAGGTCAGCGTCCTCGCGCAGCATGCGCACGCACATAGCATGGAAGGTGCACACCCACATGCCGCGGGTACCGCTGGGGATGAGTGCCGCCAGACGCTCGCGCATCTCGGCCGCGGCCTTGTTGGTAAACGTGATGGCAAGGATCTGCCAGGGCTTAACGCCCAGGTCGCCGAGCATATGTGCGATGCGGAAGGTCAAGACGCGGGTCTTACCCGAGCCGGCGCCGGCAAGGACCAGCAACGGACCCTCGGTGGTCAGGACCGCCTCGCGCTGGGCGGGATTAAGGCTGTCGATGTCGACGAGCGGCTTGGCGGGTTTGGGTGCCGGCGCGGGAGCGTCGTAGATGTCGAGCGGGACGAGCTCGGGTTCCGGCGCAGCGGGGGCAGCGTATGCATCGAGCGGCACGGGTTCCGGCGCGGGCGGCACGGGTACCGCGGCGTTCTTTTCCCAGGGTAAGGGCTGGGTCATGGGCGACTCCTCATCTGACGGACGGCGCGCCTGCGGGCAGCGCCATAGTTTGAGCCGTATCAGTATACCGAGCCGCGCGGACACCGACGCCACCGTCAGGCCCGCCCCAGCGGATTTGGCGCAATGGGGTCAGGTTTGTCTGCACCAAGCTGGTGCAAAGTAACCTGACCCCATTGCGCCAATCACGGAGCCACCGATGTCATGGCAACGGCAGCGAGCGACGGCCAGAGCGAACAAATTGGCATGAAAAGAGGGCGGCATAGACCTTTTGGTCATGCCGCCCTCTTTGAATGACAAGTTGTCGCTCTGGCCGCCGCGCAGCGTCAACCAAGTTACAGGCCGAGCATGGGCTCCAAGACGAAGAAGTACGCAAGCACCACGATGCCCAGAATGATGCGGTAGACGCCGAAGCACTTGAAGTCGTGACGGCGGACGAAACCCATGAGCCACTTGATAGCGATGAGCGAAACCACAAAGGCCACAACGCAGCCCACGCCCAGGATGGCGACCTCGTTGGCACCGAACGTACCGCCCTTGATGAAATACTTGACCAGCTTGAGCGCACTCGCGCCAAACATGACAGGGATGGCCAGGAAGAACGTAAACTTGGACGCCACCGAACGCGTGCAGCCCAAAAGCAGGCCGCCGATGATGGTGGAACCGGAGCGCGACGTGCCCGGAATCAGCGAGAGCACCTGGAAGCATCCGATGCCCAGTGCGGTCTTCCAACTCAGGTCCTCGAGCGTGGTGATGGAACCAAAGTCCAGATCCTCGTCATCGCCCTCATCCTCAGCGGTAGCCGCGGCGGGCGCCGCAAAGTGCGCACCGGCGGGGCGTCCGCCCGCCACCACAGCACGCGAACCAAACGAACCGGCAACGGCAATTTCCTCGCGCTTGCTCGCTCGCCAGTTCTCGATCACGATAAACAGCACGCCGTACACAATGAGCGCCAGCGCCACGACGGGAGCATTGTAGAAATGCTCCTCCATCCAGTCGTTGAGCGGCAGGCCGATCGCCGCCGCAGGAATGCAGCCGAGCACAATCTTGCCCCACAGCACCCAGGTGTCGCGACGGCCCTCCTTGCCCTTGCTGGGCGAGAACGGATTGAGCTCATGGAAGAACAGCACACAGACGGCCAGAATGGCACCGAGCTGAATCACGACCAGGAACATATTCCAGAACGTCTCGCTCACGTTCATCTTGACGAACTCGTCCACCAAGATCATGTGACCGGTCGACGAAACAGGCAGCCATTCGGTGATGCCCTCGACTAGGCCCATGAAGGCAGATTTTAGAAGCTCGATAATATCCAAAGGGACCCCCTCGTTAGACACCCGCCGGTAGATGTTCTGCGGACGATGCGGGCGATGTCCCATTATCAACCGTTGGCGGTGCGACCGCGCCTACCCTTACCAAAAAACTCGCCCGTTCACAGAATTGCGAGCAGTCAAACCGAAATCCTTGGGTATAACTGCAACAAGATAAAGTGTCCGGCGGCCAACGCGCCCGCGCCCGCCCGACGCACGAGCCCCGCGCCCGTGCGATAGACCAAGGAGGAAACCATGAACGAGGGCTACACCAAGGTATTTGTTTCACTCGACGGTACTGAGCAGCAGGATTTTGTGCTCGCACGCGCCATCAAGGTCGCCGCGAACAACGGCGCCAAGCTAATCATCGGCCACGTTATCGATTCCACGGCGCTCGAGAGCGCCGGTTCCTATCCGGTCGATCTGGTCAACGGCCTAGAGGAGGCATTTAAGAACTCCATCGCCAAGCAGCTCGAAGAGGCCAAGGCCAATCCCGATATTCCCGAGGTCGAGGTCATGATTCGCGCCGGCCGCATTCGCGAGACACTCAAGGACGAGATGCTCGACGTGGTTAAGCCCGACCTGGTGCTCTGCGGCGCACGCGGCCTGTCCTCGATCAAGTATGCGCTGCTGGGTTCGATTTCGACGTTCCTGCTGCGCAATACGGACTGCGACATTTTGGTCGTGAAGTAGCGTTGCTCCCACCGGCCGCGGGGCCTGCGGGGTTTCCACGGGCACGTCCTCGCCGCGTTGCGGCTGCGGGATGTGCCCTTAGGAAACCCCTCCCGGCCCCGCGGCCTTCGCAGCCTTGCTTCAACGAGTTGTCTGATAGAAAAATGGCG
>CABRWN010000151.1 GCA_902474645.1 uncultured Collinsella sp. | reverse complement strand
CCGTTATGGCTGCCTGCCGCAAGGTGACCGATAAGCCGCTGTTCGTGAAGATGGCGCCGGTCAACGTCGCCGAGATTGCCAAGGCCCTCGAGGCTGCCGGTGCCGACGGCCTTTCAGTCATCAACTCCATCCAGGGCATGGCCATCGACGTCCATACCCGCAAGTCCCGCGTGGCCAAGCCCAAGGGCGGCCTTTCGGGCCCGCTGTGCCACCACATCGCCGTGCGCATGGTCTGGGAGGTTGCCCAGGCCGTCGATATCCCCATCAACGGTGTCGGCGGTGTCATGACCGGCGAAGATGCGGCTGAGTTTATCCTGGCCGGCGCCACCTGCGTGTCGGTCGGCATGGCCAACTTCGTCGATCCGTGCGCTTCGCTCAAGATCGCGCACGAGCTCGAGGCCTGGGCCGAGTCCCAGGGCGTGAAGGACATCAACGAACTGGTAGGTGCGTTCGAATGCTAGAGACCGATGCCCGCGACCGTGTTATCGTCGCCCTCGACTGCGACCGTGAGCGTGCGCTCGAGCTCGCCCACGAGCTTTCGGGCCATGCCGCCTGGCTTAAGGTTGGTATGACGCTCTATTACGCTGAGGGCCCCGAGATCGTCAAGACCTTTAAGGACCTGGGCTTTAAGGTCTTCCTTGACCTTAAGTTCCATGATATTCCGCATCAGGTTCGCGGTGCCGCCCGTTCGGCCTCGCTTGCCGGTGCCGACCTGCTCTCGGTTCACGGCTTGGGTTCGGGCGCCATGCTCGCTGCCTGCCGCGAGGGTGCCGAGGAGGCACGCGAGGACCGCGCCAAGCTCGTCGCCATCACCGTGCTCACGAGCATGAATCAGGATGCCTTGAGCGAGATCGGCGTCGAGTCGCCCGTGGCCGAGGAGGCCGCCCGCCTGGCAAAGCTCGCTCAGGCCAACGGCATCGATGGCATCGTGTGCTCGCCGATGGAGGCTCAGGACATGCGTGAGCTGCTGGGCCCTGATGCCCTGATCGTGACTCCGGGTGTGCGTCCGGTGGGTGCCGCCCTTGGTGACCAGTCCCGCGTGGCGACGCCTTCCCAGGCTATCGAGCGTGGCGCAAGCCACATTGTGGTGGGCCGTCCCATCACCGGTGCCGACGATCCGGTTGCCGCCTTTGACGCCATCGTCGCTGAGCTGGTCGAAAACGTCGCGTAAAAGATTCCCCTAAGTCACCACTTTTGGGTCTCATTAGCACAAAATAGCCCCTGTGCCTGAGTAAACTTTCCCATCCTTTGTGTGGAATCGCAGGTCAGGGGCTTAACTTTGGGCGCAGTATATTGCACTTTTTGCGGGTATCGTCTAACCTATGGAGCCGCGATTGGGCATTTTGTACGTTCTACGTGCTAAAATGCCAATTATTGAATCAGATATAACCCAACTATTTGGAGGTACGAATGGCACTCCCTCAGCTTACCGATGAGCAGCGCAAGCAGGCTCTTGAGAAGGCTGCTGCCGCACGTCACGCCCGCGCTGAGCTTCGCGAGCAGATCAAGAAGGGCGAGAAGTCCCTCGAGTCCGTGCTCAACTCCGATGACCCCATCGCTTCCCGCATGAAGGTTTCCACCCTCATCGAGTCTCTCCCTGGTTATGGCAAGGCCAAGGCCGCCAAGATTATGGAGGAGCTCGGTATCTCCGCTACCCGTCGCGTCCAGGGCCTCGGCGTCCGTCAGCGCGAGCAGCTCCTCGAGCAGCTGACCAAATAAGTGAGCGCTCAGGATTCCAAGCTCTTTGTGATTTCTGGACCGTCAGGCGCAGGCAAGGGTACGCTCGTCACTCGTGTGCGCGAGCGCCGCTCGAACCTGGGCCTGACGGTTTCGGCTACCACGCGAGCACCACGAAAAGGTGAGGTCGACGGCGTCAACTACTTTTTTCTGACGCGCGAGGAGTTCGACCGCCGCGTGGCAAACGGTGAGTTTGTTGAGTGGGCCGAGGTCCACGGTAACTGCTACGGCACGTTGGTGAGCGAGGTCACATCCAAGCTCGCCTCTGGCGCATCTCTGATTTTGGAAATCGATGTCCAGGGCGCCCTGCAGGTGAAGGAACGTTTTCCCGAGGCCGTGCTGATCTTTATCAAGCCGCCTTCGCTTGAGGTACTCCGCGAGCGTCTAGTCGGTCGCGGTACCGAGACGCCCGAGACGATTGAGCTGCGTATGGCAAACGCCGCCGATGAGCTTGCCCTTGCCGACCGCTACGACGACGTCGTGGTTAATGACGATCTCGACCGCGCGACCGATGAGCTCGTTCGCGTTCTCGATATGCATGAAAGGATCTGAGGTCCGTGTCCGTTGTAAAGCCTTGCATTGACGATCTTCTGGAGAAGACCGATCACAACCGCTTCCTGCTTGCTTCGCTTGCCTCCAAGCGCGCCTGCGATATTAACAGCATGCTGCGTGGCCAGCACAACCGCGTGCTTGCCGTCCAGGATGTCGATGACATCACCATCGGGCTTTCCGGTGCCGATACCATTTCGATGGCTATGGACGAGATTGTCGACGGCGACATCTCTTACGACGAGGCCCGTTACGAGAAGGCGCTCGGCCACAAGGTTGCTGAAGCCTAAATGGCGGCTCGCGTCTGCCTAGTCCACTATCACGAGGTTGGACTGAAGGGTAAGAACCGCGCACATTTTGAGCATATCCTCATGGATAACATCAAGGCGGCCTTGGCCGCCTTTTCCGTGAATGCCGTGTCTCGAATTTCCGGTTATATCCTCGTGACCTTTAACGAGCATCAGGCCGACGAGGCGGCGCGTGTCATTCGCACCGTTCCCGGCGTTGCTCGTGTGTCTTTGGCGTATCACACCAATCGCGACCCTCAGGAGTACTGTGCCGCCGCCGTGAAGGCGCTGCGCGAGTTTGGTTCCTTCGATTCGTTTAAGGTGCACGCCAAGCGCTCCAATACCGATTATGAGCTCACCTCGATTGACATCAATCGTCAGGTGGGCGAGGTGCTGTGCGAGGCCTTCCCCGATAAAAAGGTTCAAATGCACGACCCCGATGCGATGGTGCACGTGCTGGTGGTCCAGGGTAGCGTTTATGTGTACGCGCGCTCCGAGCGCGGCGTGGGCGGTCTGCCGGTGGGTTCTGCCGGCAAGGTCGTGACGCTGCTGTCGTCGGGTATTGATTCTCCGGTGGCAACCTGGATGCTCGCGCGTCGCGGCGCGGTGTGCGTGCCGGTACATTTCTCAGGTCGTCCGCAGACGCCCGACACGAGCGAGTATTTGGTGCAGGACATCATTCGTGCGCTTGAGCCGGGTGTCCAGATCGGCCGCCTGTACGTGGTGCCGTTTGGCGACTGCCAGCGTGAGATTTCGGTCACCTGTCCCAGCAACCTGCGCGTGATCATGTATCGCCGCATTATGTATTCGGTTGCCGAGCGCATTGCACACATCGAGGGCGCCAAGGCCATCGTGACGGGCGAATCGCTTGGACAGGTTGCCTCCCAAACGCTTGAGAATATCATGGCCGTCAACGAGGCCGTGAAGATCCCCGTGTTCCGTCCGCTCATCGGTTCGGACAAGCAGGAGATCATCGCACGCGCCGAGGAGATCGGTACGTTCGATATCTCGACTGAGGCCGCTCCTGACTGCTGCACGCTGTTTATGCCGCGCCGTCCCGAGACGCACGCTAAACTCGATGCCGTGCATGAGGCCTGGGATCTGTTTGATCACGAGGAGATGATCGAGCGCCTACTCAAGCAGACCGAGTACATCGACTTCGAAAGCAACACGTATAAGGCCCCTAAGACCTTAAAACGCAAACATTTGGAGCTTGCTCCGCGTGAGATTTACCAAGATCACGTGTAAATTTGTGCATAGACCGACGATGCTCTTGCATCGTCGGTCTTTTGCTATCTGGGCATTTTGCGGCTAAGTGTTCATTTGCTGACGTGTGCCTGAATAAATGGACAGATTTGTGCAAGGTTTTGGTCAGCTTTTGGTTTGACCGTTAAAACCGGTTTTGGAGCGTGGCTGTTGTGGAGCTCCTTTCCTGACACGATGGTGTTGGGAGGTTTTGCTATGGCGCAGCGCGAACAACACGAACGAGTCAAACGGATGGACCGCTTGGCGGACAAGCTGTTCGGTCATAAGGCAGTGGTGATGGCGATACTGGTCGTCATTGCGATGGCGAGTGGACTGGCGATGGCGAACCTTGGCGGCGGTGCCGGTGGCGTGTCGTTTGAGCGCACTGACGGTTCGGGCTCGTTGGTGGAGCCGGGATCCGGTGATGCCTCGAGCGGAAAGACATCCGAAGGTTCTTCGACTAAGGCTTCTGCCGCGGCAGAGGTCTATGTCGATGTCGATGGCGCCGTTGTGTCGCCCGGTGTATATCGTCTCAAGGACGGCGCGCGGGTGGCTCAGGCGATTGATGCCGCCGGCGGGCTGGCGCCCGAGGCAGACGTTACGGGGCTCAATCGGGCATCTAAGGTCGTCGATGGACAGAAGATTCACGTTCCAACGGTAGGGGAGCAGCAGGCGTCCATTGCGGAAGCCGGTGTTGATGGTGGGACTTCCGCATCACCGGGCGTGAGTGGCGCAACAGGCCTGGTAAACATCAATACGGCAAATGCGGCGGAGCTGCAGACGCTCTCTGGCATCGGCCCCTCCATGGCACAGTCGATTATCGATGAGCGGACAAAGAACGGTGCTTTTGCCTCGGTTGACGATCTGATGCGTGTATCGGGAATCGGCGAGAAGAAGCTTGCCAAAATCAAAGATTGCGTCTGCGTATGAGTTCGGCCGAGCGCGAGCATGTGATGCCTCCGCGGCCCCTGATACCGTGGACGATGGCCCTGTGTGCAGGCATGTGCATGAGCTGCGCCTTGGTGCTCAACGTGGCTGCTGATGCGCTGCTGAGGGAGCAGGCGCCGGCGGTCGGGCCGCTATGGGCCATCCCCGTCGCGGCGGCGGTATTCGTTGTGCTGGCTCAATCTTGTGCGCGACTTGCCCCTTTGAAGCGGTGGCTGTATGCCGCGTCCGTCGGTCTCGTGGCGGGAGCGGTCGTCTCGGCGTGGTGG
>CABRWN010000150.1 GCA_902474645.1 uncultured Collinsella sp. | reverse complement strand
TCGCTTAATGTGTTCGGCTGAGATCGGAAATCAACCATTACGTGGGAGACGCGTCGCGACGGCGCGCTTTAGGCGGCAAAAGCAAGTCAGATAGTATAAACTCTCATGCACATATATAACGGCTCGCAATGCGGGCCGTTTTTGCAACGGCTAACCATCGAGGTGAGAGGCACACCATGATTGCAATTTTAAAGCAGAGCGCCAGTGACGAGGCCGTCAGCCATATCGTCAGCTGGATTGAGAAAAAAGGCCTGAAGACCGATGTCTCGCGCGGTGAGAACGAGACCATTATCGGCCTAGTAGGCGACACCACCAAGATCGACCCGTTCCTCCTCGAGTCCATGGACGTCGTTGAGCGCGTGCAGCGCGTCTCCGAGCCGTTCAAGCGCGCCAACCGCAAGTTCCACCCCGAGGACTCCGTCATCGACTGCGGCCACGGCGTCAAGATCGGCGGCGACCAGTTCCAGGTCATCGCCGGCCCCTGCTCCGTCGAGGGCGAGAACCTCATCCGCATCGCCCGTCGCGTGAAGGCTGCCGGCGCCACGATGCTGCGCGGCGGCGCCTACAAGCCCCGCACGTCCCCGTATGCCTACCAGGGCATGGGCCCCGCCGGTCTGGACCTACTGTGCGAGGCCTCGGCCGAGCTCGACATGCCGATCGTCACCGAGATCATGGACCCGCGCGACGTGCAGGTCTTCTTGGACAAGAAGATTGACGTCATGCAGATTGGCGCTCGCAACGCCCAGAACTTCCCCCTGCTCAAGGAGGTCGGCAAGACGCAGACCCCGATTCTGCTCAAGCGCGGCATGTCCGGCACGATCGACGAGCTGCTCATGGCTGCCGAGTACATCATGAGCGAGGGCAACGACAACGTTATCCTGTGCGAGCGCGGTATCCGCACCTTCGAGACCCGCACCCGCAATACCTTCGACCTTAACGCCGTGCCGGTGCTGCACCACCTGTCGCACCTGCCCGTCGTTGCCGACCCCAGCCACGCCACCGGCTACACCCGCTACGTTGAGCCCATGGCGCTCGCGGCGACCGCCTGCGGCGCCAACGGTCTGGAGATCGAAGTCCACGACGAGCCCAGCCGTGCATGGTCCGACGGCGCCCAGGCCCTCACCCCCGACCAGTTCGACGACACTATGCGCCGCATCCGCGCCATCCGCGAGGTCGTCTGCCAAGAGACCATGGAGTAGCCCATGGGTACGGTGAGAAACGCGCGCGTTAACCAGGGCGGCCCCAAATGCGCCGGCATTGTGGGCCTGGGCCTCATCGGCGGCAGCTTTGCCCGCGGCTATGCGCAGGCGGGCGTCCGTGTGCTGGCCTGGGACCCCGACGATGACGTCATGACGGCCGCCAGCATGGGCACCGTTACCGGCGAGCTCAACGACGAGACGCTCGGCGAGTGCGACATCATCGTGCTGGCCTGTTACCCCGAGGCCTGCATCGAGTGGCTCGAGGCGCATGCCCAGGCGCTCGCCGACGCCACCGATACCGAGGCCATCATGGGGCCCGTGGTGATTGACACCGTGGGCGTGAAGGGCATCGTGTGCAAGCGTGCCTTTGAGCTCGCCCGCGAGCACGGGTTTTACTTTGTAGGCGCGCACCCCATGGCGGGCACCCAGTTCTCGGGCTACGCCCACTCCCGTGCCGACCTGTTCCAGGACGCCCCGCTCGTGCTCGTTCCGCCCGCGGTAGACGATGCTCTTAAGCTGGAGCTCTTGGGCCAGGTGCGCGAGATGGTGCGTCCCTTGGGGTTTGGCAAGTTCAGCGTGACAACCGCTGCCGAGCACGACCGCGTGATCGCCTTTACGAGCCAGCTCGCGCACGTGGTGTCCAACGCCTACGTAAAAAGTCCCACCGCCCAGGTCCACCACGGCTTTTCTGCCGGCAGCTACCGCGACCTTACGCGCGTGGCCCACCTCAACCCGCAGATGTGGTCCGAGCTCATGATCGACGACGCCGATGCGCTCGCCTTCGAGATCGACCATCTGATCGAATCGCTCGGCGCCTACAGCCGCGCCCTTAAGGACCGCGACCAGCGCTATCTGGAGAATCTCCTTGCCGAGGGCGACCGCATCAAGCGCGCGCTCGACGACGAGGCCTCCCACTAGACCACCCATCACGCCAGGTCGAAAGGACCGAAGCTTATGGCGATTACCATCGATATCGACACCGCACGCCCCTACCAGGTGCATGTGGGCACGTTTTTGCTGGAGCAGGCAGGCCCGCTCGTCCGCGCCACCGCCGGCGGCTCGCGCGCCGTCATCGTGACGGACACCAACGTAGGCCCCCTCTACCAGATGCCCGTTAAGCAGAGCCTCGAATCCGCAGGCTACGAGGTGAGCATCTGCACCTTCGAGGCCGGCGAGGCCCATAAGCGTGCCGAGACCTACGTTGCCATTTTGGAGTTTGTGGCCGAGCACGAGCTTTCGCGCTCCGACGTGATCGTGGCGCTCGGCGGCGGCGTCGTGGGCGACGTGGCGGGCTTTGTGGCCGCCACCTACATGCGCGGCTGCAAGTTTGTGCAGATTCCCACAAGCCTGCTCGCCATGGTGGATTCGTCGGTCGGCGGCAAGACGGCCATCGACCTGGCAGCTGGCAAGAACCTGGCCGGCGCCTTTTGGCAGCCGAATGTGGTTATCGCCGACGTGGGGTGCCTGGCCACCCTCACGCCCGAGCAGTTCGCCGACGGCTGTGGCGAGGTCGTCAAGCACGCCGTGATCGCCGACCCAGAGCTTTTCGCCGAGCTGGAGAAGACCCCGCTCACGCTGGAGCTGCTCAACCGCGATGTGGCCCGCGTAGCGCTCATCATCGCCCGCAATATCGACATCAAGCGCGCCGTGGTCGTCGCCGACGAGCGCGAAACCAACCAGCGCAAGCTCCTCAACTTTGGACACAGCGCCGGACACGCCGTCGAGGCCTGCGAGCACTTTGAGCTCGGACACGGCAACTGCGTTTCGATCGGCATGGGTATCATCACGCGCGCCGCGGCCCTGCACGGCGTTTGCGATGCTGCACTGCCCGGTCGTATTGAGGAGCTCTGCGCCCGCCATGGCCTCAAGACCCGCTGCGACCAAGATGCCGACGCCATCTTTGCCGAGGCGCTGCACGACAAAAAACGTGCCGGTGACACTATCGACCTGGTGATTCCGCACGGCATTGGCCGCTGCAGCATCGACCGCACGCCGCTTTCCACTTTTCATGAACTCATTGCCGAGGGCCTCGGCCAGAAGGGAGACGCATCCGCATGCTAGCCCGCATCACCCCGTCCCCGCTCAAGGGCACCGTTCCCGCCATCGCATCCAAGTCGATGGCGCACCGCTTGATTATCTGCGCTGCGCTTGCCAACGGCGAGACGCACGTCACCTGCAACACCACCTGCGCCGACATCGAGGCTACGGTGCGTTGCCTTACGGCCCTGGGTGCCCGCATCGAGACCGTCGAGGACGGCTTCCAGGTCCACCCCACCATGAAGAGTGTTGAGTTTGGCCTGCTCAAAGCACTTGCAGGCGGCACGCTCGACTGCGGCGAGAGCGGCTCCACGCTGCGTTTTATGCTGCCCGTCGCCTGCGCGTTAGGCGCAGAGGCCACCTTTGTGGGCCAGGGTCGTCTGGGCGCCCGCCCGCTCTCTCCGCTCTCGGACGAGATTATCGCCGCCGGTTGCGACCTGCAGGGCCTGGGCGGTTTTCCGCTCAAGACGAGCGGACGCATGCGCCCGGGCACCTTTGTGCTGCCGGGCAACGTGAGCTCGCAGTACATCTCGGGCCTGCTGCTGGCAGCCCCGTTGCTCGCCCAGCCCTCCTGCGTGCAGGTGACCGGCCTCATTGAGAGCCGCCCCTACATCAACCTGACGATCCAGGCCATGAAGGCCTTTGGCGTCGAGGTCAACGTCGAGCGCATTCCGGCCAAGGACGGCCAGCCCGAGGTCACGAACTTCCGCGTGAGCAGTGGCTCGTATCGCACGCCCGGCAGCGTAGCCGTCGAGGGCGACTGGTCCAACGCTGCCTTTTGGCTGTGCGCCGGCGCCATCGGCACCGACCCTATCACCGTCGAGGGTGTGTCCCTGAGCTCCGCGCAGGGCGACCGCAACGTGCTTGCCGCGCTTTCGCGCTTTGGCGCCCGCATCGTGCGCTCAACCAACGCCGCCACCGTGCAGTCCGACAAGCTCGCCGGCTTTGAGATGAGTGCCCACGACATTCCCGACCTCGTGCCCGTTATCTCGGCCGTGGCCTCGCTGGCACAGGGCCGCACCTTTATCCGCGATTGCGCCCGTCTACGTATCAAGGAATCCGACCGCCTGGCTACCACCACCCGCGAGCTCACCGCGCTGGGCGCGCAGGTGCGTATTGCCGGCGACGACCTCATCATCAAGGGTGTCGATGCCTTTATCGGCGGTGAGGTCAATTCGCACAACGACCACCGCATCGCCATGATGGCCGCCATCGCCGCGAGCCGCGCCACAGGCGAGGTCGTGATCCACGGCGCCGAGGCCGTCAACAAGTCCTATCCCGATTTCTTCGACCACTACCGCCTGCTGGGCGGCAAGGTCACGCTCGAGGAGGAATAGCATGTCCTCGACCTTTGGCAACGTCTTGCATCTGAGCATCTTCGGCCAGTCGCACTCCCCCGCCATCGGCTGCTCACTCGATGGCATCCCGGCGGGCATCGCCGTGGACCAGGAGCAACTGCAGGCCTTCCTCGACCGTCGCGCCCCCGGTCGCGACGAGACCGCGACCAAACGCCGCGAGGCCGACGCCGCCCACATCATCGCCGGTATTGTCGATGGACATACCACCGGAGCGCCCATTGCAGCGATTATCGAGAACACCAACACGCGCTCCAAGGATTACTCCGAGCTGCGCCGCAAGCCCCGCCCCGGGCACGCAGACTTTCCGGCGCGTGTGAAGTACCACAACATGCACGACGTCGCCGGCGGCGGGCACTTCTCCGGCCGTCTGACGGCCCCTCTATGCATCGCCGGCGGGATCGCGCTGCAGGCGCTCGAGGCCCGCGGCATTCAGGTCATGGCGCACGTCGCGCAGATCGGCGGCATCT
>CABRWN010000149.1 GCA_902474645.1 uncultured Collinsella sp. | reverse complement strand
ATCCTTCTCATCGTCGGTGAAGTGCTGATCGAGCTCGTCGCGCGTGATGATGCGCGGACCGATTACAGACAGATCACCCTTGAGTACGCTGAGGAACTGCGGCACCTCGTCGATGGTGCACTTTCGGATGAACTGGCCCACCTTTGTGATGCGCGGGTCGTTATCGACCTTGCGCTCCACCTCCCACTGGTGCAGCTGATTGGGTCTCAGGTACTTCTGCACATCAACTGCATCAGAGACCATGCAGCGGAGCTTAAGCACGCGGACCACCCGGCCTCCACGCAGATCGCGGCGCAGACATAGGCCATGGGAATCGCCAACACCGCGGCGCACCCGGCGCTGAAGGCCATGTCGAACGTTCTCTTGCATATGCCGTAGAAGAGGGTTCCCTTAGGTTTCCTAAGCATGGGTTAGCACCCCACCAACGGAAAAATCTCGGGAAATGCCTCTAGCAGGCACCTCCCCCCGTTATCATTTCGACGACCGTGAGCGCCACGATCTTTAGGTCAGTGGCAACCCCGCGCTTGGCGATGTACTCAAGGTCGCGGCGGACCATGCCGTCAAAGTCGGTGTCGTTGCGATCCGTCACCTGCCACCAGCCAGTGATCCCCGGCTTCACTGCTAGGCGCTGCAGGTCGTACTCGGTGTACTCCGCCACCTCATTCGGCAGCGGCGGCCTGGGGCCAACCACGGACATTTGACCCAGGAACACATTCAGGAACTGCGGGAACTCGTCGATGGAGTGCTTGCGGATGAACTTACCGATCTTGGTGACGCGCGGATCGTTCTTCATCTTGAACATGGCACCTGCGATCTCGTTCTGCTCCTTAAGCTCGGCGAGGCGTTCGTCGGCATCTCTGTACATGCTGCGGAACTTCCACATGCGAAAAGTGGTTAAACTACCGTCGGAACGGGTGCGGCCCACGCGGATCTGGCTGTAGAACGGGTTGCCCTCGCTCTCAAGGCGGATGGCCGCGGCGAGCACCAAGCTCGGTACGGCGATGACCGCCAACACGCAGCCGCTGAACACGATGTCGAAGGCGCGCTTCACGGCACGGTAGGCCAGGCGCGAACGATCCCAGTCCATGATGGATTGCATGGCCTTGTAGCTACCGGCGCCCTCACGCCGGTCCATGGCCTGAGCGATGAGCGCCGCCCCCGCGGGCGCATCCGTTGCATATTGAGGTTTATCCGACACGTTCTCTTCCAACACTTCGTCCCCGGGTCGGGGATCCTCCCTGTTCTGTGTGGCGATCGCCCGCAGCTAAGCGATCGCCTTTTTAAGGTTGCGCATGACGCTCTGCTCGGCCGAAAGCACGGCAAGGCCAACGCGCGTAGTTACGCGTCGGCCGCACAGGTCGATCTCCAAATAAGCAGTGCTTTTGCGTCTGTTAATGGTTTTGATCAGGCCTTCGTGGCCCAACAGCGGACCAGCCGTCACTACGACCTGGTCGCCGTCTTTTAGGGCCTCGCTCATGGGCACCACGCGGTCTCCCCTGTTAGTGAAACTGCCAATGAGCTGAGTCTCTTCTTTTGCCAGCGGCACAAACTGACCGTCCTGGGATAGCACCCGGGCAAAGTCGTCCATGCGTAGCAGATACTGTTGCACGGCTCGGGGATCTGCCGTATCGCAGATGAGATAACCGGGGAACAGAGGCTTGGTCGTGCTGACCCATTCGCCGTGCACCTTGATCTCGGTTTGGTATTGGGGATAAAAGAGCTCTTGCATGGAGCTCGACGGCACCATGCGCTCGATGCGCTCGCGCATTACATCTTCGCGACCGTTAATGACCTGGATCACATACCACACGAGCACCACCCCCTTGCTGTCTTACGCGTGGCTCACGGGGTTTGGGTATGGCTTCGCCAGGGCGCTTGTGCGCGAAGGCGCTCCATATTCAAACCCTGAGCCCAGTCAGACAAGCACGTGGCTCTGCCCCACCGTGAACGGTATGTATAAAAGCAGCGCTGAGGCTACAGGCACGTATTGCAAGAATGCCTGCAACCTCAGCTGGCTGCGTGCGAGCCGGTCAAGTGATTTCAAAACTGGACCGCACGCAAACAGCTGAAGGACTGCTTCGCATTGGCATACAAACTATTAATTGCATCATGCAATTACATCAATGCAATTAAATAACGTCGCATGACTTCTTTATTGGAGCTCGTGGTGTTTCTGGCACCGCCGTTACGGCCGGATGCTGATCGACCCTGCGCTTTGTGGCTTACTGAAGCCGTGAGCACAGCTGAACTCATGTAACGTTAGGTATCCTAGCACAAGCTGGTAGCGAAACTGATTTGGCTTGTGGTGGACAACATATCGTTCATTTAGCGTGCTTAAGGGGATTGTTTTGGGATGTTGTTCACGTTGATGCAGGTTAATGGGATGCTAACGGTGATTAGGTGCGTTCCTGAAGCCCATATGGAACGGCGATCTACACTGATAATCGCGTTTGGCTAACAAACTATGTACAGACATGGGAAAAATTTGTGCAACTTTTTGTTGGCGTTGGTGGGGTTTGTGGCGCATGGTGTTTCGGTATGAAAAAAGGCCTTCGGAATTCCGAAGGCCTTTGCATTCACGATGGTGGAGACGAGGGGAATCGAACCCCTGACCTCTTGACTGCCAGTCAAGCGCTCTCCCAGCTGAGCTACGCCCCCGTGACGAGGAGATACTATAGGGGAAGTTGGCACGGCGTGCAAGGACTTTTTTGGGTCAGATTCTAAATGCCTATTGATATAGGTAAGCGATGGCGGTGCCGGCGCGGACTTGGATCGTGGCTGTTGACCTGACAACGTTGCTGATGCCCGTGTCGGTCAACAGGCCCAGAGGGCTGTGATCTAGTTCCCATTCTAGGCCGTGCTCGCTTACAACCGTCCCAGGGGCTATAGCGATTATGGAGAACGTCTGCCCCTCGGCACCTTCGATGATCCAGGATTCGCCTGCGTGAAGGAAGCGAGCGACCACCTTGTCCTCGACAATCCAGACAGGGGCAACCTCGTAGCCCGCGAGCAGCCCCAGCACGGACAGCGCCATGTCCGGACGGCCACCCGTGGCGCAGGTTGCAACCACTTCGGCACCCGGCCAGCGACGCCGGACGGAATCGAGCGCGAGCGCCAGATCGGTATAGTCCTTGTACGGGTCGTGGCGCTCAACTTCAAAGTCGGTGGCGGCATCGACCAACGCGCGACCCGCGTCGCTCACCGTGTCGGCATCCCCCACATACACGTCGCAGCCCAGCCCCGCGCCCAGCAGTACGTCGAGCCCGCGGTCCACGGCGACAACGTGGTCGCACTCCCCCGCCAGCTGGCGCAGCAGCTCCGCGAGCCGCAGACCACTAATACCTTGCAAGCCACAGCCCTCGCCTATCCCTCAAACGAAAGAACGCGGGCCAGATCCAGGTCCTCGTAGCTGTCAATAAAGATATCGCAGTTGGCGCGCACGTCGTCGCGCTTCATGCGGCCATGCGGGTCATAAATACCTACGCGCTTAAAGCCGGCGGAGCCAGAGCTCTTAAGTCCAAAGACAGCGTCCTCAAACACCCAGGCGCGTTCGAACTTGTGCCCATGGCGCTCCTCCAAACGGCGCAGCGCCAGCTCGTATACGTCGGGGAACTGCTTGGAGCGACCTGCCTCGCCCGTGGTGGTCACAAACTCCATGTAGGCATCGAGCCCGGCGCCCGCAAGCGCGGACTGCACCAGCTCGGCCGGCGTGGACGTAGCTACGCACATGGCAATGCCCGCCGCCTTCGCCTGCTCCAAAAATTGCAGGATTCCCTCGCGCGGCGGCACCTTGGAGTACCCATCAATCAGAATATTGCTCAGCTCGCGATACAGCTCCTCACCATTTGCGCCAATGCCCCACGTGTCGTGGTAGGCCTGGCATTCGTCCTCGAGCGAAAGATGCTCAAACTGGGCAAAATCGTCGACCGTCACGTCAACTCCGTGGCGGTGCAATAACTCTGGCTGGGCATAAGCCCAAACGGGGGTGCTATTAACTAGCGTGCCGTCGCAATCGAAAATAAAAGCAACCTTGGGAGCGGCGATATGGGACATAAACGAACCTTTCGATATCAAATGGTAAAAATCCTGCTAAAAGCGTTTTACCAAACGTCAGCCAAACAATTTTGAAACCCAAATTGGTAAAACTGTCAAGAGTTTTACCACGGCAATTCTGTCAGTGGTATAAACATGTCGCTTACCGATTAAACGCCCTCGCAAATCCGCTTTCGTCCATAAAACTAACGCACAGGTGTTATCGTAGTTTCTGCCGAAAGTTCCACCGAGCACGCGAGGTGGAACGAATCACAGAAACTTCGCCGTCCCTTCGATTCGTGCAGCCTTGGACCTTTCGCATCTAGTCACCAAGGCAACACGCTGCCGCGTCATGATGGGATCAAACGTGAGCGATACAAAGCTAAAGCCAACGGCTAAAAAGTCCGCTACCCGTAAAGCCGCCCCGCACGCACCGGAACTCTCCAAGGACGATGTCTATCTGTTTGGCATTGGAATGTGGGAGCGCAGCTGGGAAAAGATGGGAGCTCATCCCGACACGCAGAACCGTACGCGCGGCTGGCGCTTTTGCGTTTGGGCGCCCGACGTAAAGAGTGTCCATGTCATTGGCGAATTTAACGACTGGGATGAAGAAGCCAACCCGCTGGTGCCCGTGCATACGAGCGCTATTTGGGAAGGCTTTATTCCTGGCGCCGAGCAGGGCCAGCTCTATAAATATCTCATCGAGACCAACGAGGGCGAAAAGCTCTACAAGGCCGATCCGTACGCCTTTAAGGCCGAGTGCCCTCCGGGAACGGCGAGCGTGCTGTGGACCCTGGATGGCTACAAGTGGAACGATGCCGCGTGGCTCAAGCGCCGCGCCGGCCATAACCACATGTCGCAGCCGCTCAACATCTACGAGGTGCATATTGGCTCGTGGAAGCGCCACGGCGACGCGCCACAGGGCGAGCCGGACGAGTACGGCAACTACCCCGGTCCCATGGACCCCTTCCCCGCGCAGCGCGGCGAGTTCTACACCTACGACGACCTGTCGGTGGAGCTCGTGGACTACGTGCGCAACATGGGCTACACACATATCGAAGTCATGCCGCTTATGGAGCATCCCTTCGATGGCTCCTGGGGCTACCAGACGACCGGCT
>CABRWN010000148.1 GCA_902474645.1 uncultured Collinsella sp. | reverse complement strand
GGCATCGGCGATATCAATGCCGAGCTGCTCGCACAGATGCGCGACGCCGGCGCCCTTGTCGACACCTAGGTTCATAAAGTCGATCCACTCGCGCCCGGCGTTGGTGACGTAGAGTTTGTCCGAGAACTCGGGGCTATAGGTCTCGCGGAAAGCGGGCTCGGCGTCGTAGCCGGGGAAGAAGACCGAAATCTTGTTGGACTCGAAATCAATGCCCTCAAAGCTGTCGACGTAGTTGATTGTGTTGTAGTAGACGCTGATCTCGTCGTGGTATTGATGGTCGCGGGCAAGCACGTAGAACTCGTCGAAGCAGCACAGGACGGGGACAGCGCGAGGATCCTCCGAGGCACGGCTCAAGACCTGCTGATACAGCTCCACGTCGATATTGCTCTTATAGATATAGCTGCCGCGATAGATCACGCACGCTCCGTTGTCGGGACAAAAGGCGAGGCGGTTCTTGATGTCCTCGAACATCTCCTCGAGCTTGGGGGCGGGACGTCCGCTAGCGGGGCAGAATACGATGCCGGCGTCGGCGAGCTCGTCCAGGCGCTCGTCGAGACCCTGGGGCAGCACGCGCTCGTCGGTGAGCAGCGTCTTGTCCATATCGACGGCGAGAATCTTAATGTTGCCGATGTTGGCGTCCGATTCGTAAGTTTGCATAAAAATGCGCCTTTCGTTTCGAGATTGTTTCAGACGTTATAACCATCAACTCGTAGTCAGGCGTATTTTCGCAGGAATGGTGCGTATTTGCACTGCAATTCACAAACTAATGAAAAAACTTTTCAGAAATTTGAATTTGTCGCTTGCGCAGCGTGCACTTTATCGTAATATAGCGAACATCGAAAACGGAGACGGCAAAAGAGCCGCTTACCGAGGAAAAGGTACCGTTTGCGATATTTGAATTGCGCTCGGCGATACGTGAAAGGAGAGGCAGATGCAGTTCGTAAAGATCATCACCACTGCAGACAATGCCATCCGACGCCAGCGCGCAATTTCCCGACGACGATAACAATCGTCTCTGTCCCCATGGGGTGCAATGCCTCAACAGAGTCATTTTGAGGTCGTTGGGTTTAAGCACGACATAGCCGCATGTTTCTAGGGCATGCCTGTGATGCATTCTGCTGAATAACCTGATATTGCACGGTTTTTGACCTCAAGGTGACTTGCAACTGACCGATGTTCTAACTAGCTACCAAGGGCGAAAGGAAACAGCCATGAGCAAGGAAAAAGTCGTTCTCGCATATTCCGGTGGTCTTGATACATCCGTATGTGTCAAGTGGCTCCAGGACGAGAAGAATCTCGATGTCGTTTGTGTCTGCGGCAATGTGGGCCAGGAAGAGACCGGACTGGATGCCAAGAAGCAGAAGGCGCTCGACTTGGGCGTTCTCGATTGCCAGGTGCTCGACCTGCGCGACGAGTTCTCCGATGAGTTCCTGACCAAAGCCATCGCGGCAAACTCCATGTACGAGAACAAGTATCCGCTGCTCTCCGCCCTGTCTCGCCCGCTGCTTGCCAAGAAGCTTGTTGAGGTCGCCCACGAGTTTGGCGCGACCTACGTCGCCCACGGCTGCACCGGCAAGGGTAACGACCAGGTCCGTTTTGAGGCCGCCGTCAAGGCCCTCGACCCTGAGCTCAAGGTTATCGCCCCGGTTCGCGAGTGGGACCTGAAGTGCCGTCCCGACGAGGTCGCCTATGCCCACGCTCACAACGTGCCGGTTCCCGAGGGTGCCAATGACAACCCCTACTCCATCGACGACAACCTGTGGGGTCGCGCCATCGAGTGCGGTCACCTGGAGGACCCTTGGAATGAGCCGCTCGATGACGCTTGGGTTATGACCAAGAACCCCGAGGACACGCCTGACGCCCCGACCTATACCGAGATCGAGTTTGAGGCCGGCAAGCCTGTCGCCGTCGACGGCAAGAAGATGAAGCTCTCCGAGATCGTCATCGCCCTCAACAAGATTTCGGGCGACAACGGCTTTGGCCGTCTTGACCTGGTCGAGGATCGTCTGGTGGGCCTCAAGAGCCGCGAGTGCTATGAGGTTCCCGGCGCCCTGACGCTCATCACCGCCCACAAGGCGCTCGAGGACATCTGCGTCGAGGGCGACCTGCTCAAGACCAAGATCAAGCTTGAGCAGGATTGGGCCACCGCCGTGTACAACGGCCAGTGGTACAGCCCGCTCAAAAACGCGCTCGATGCCTTTATGGCCGATACCCAGAAGTTCGTGACCGGCACTGTCCGCCTGAAGTTCTTTAAGGGCAACTGCCATGTCGTCGGCCGCAAGAGCCCCTTCAGCCTCTACGACTACGGTCTGGCTACCTACGACCGCGACACCACGTTTGACGAGAAGGCCAGCGCCGGGTTTATCGAGATCGATACGCTGTCGCTCAAGACGTGGGCAAAGGTCCAGGGCCCCAGCTCTGCTGCCGCCCAGGCCTAGCGCCTCCTTCCCTTGGTATCCGCGCGGCCCATCCGCGTGATACATAACGGGCGCACGGGGTCCCTACCTTTCGTTATGCTTGCTGACACTTCTTAACATCGGTGGCCCCTACGTTCCGCCCGCATATATGATGCCGCGTCTGCGGCTGAGTCCGAGCCCCGCCGGGGTTGTCCGGCGGGGCTCCTTCTATCAATTTGGCGGCTCTGCGCCTATATATATGAGGAGTATCCATTATGTTCAATGCTATCGCGCATGCTTTACTTGCCCTCGCGCCCGAGTTCGATGCTGCAAGGGTCGAGGACGTCCCTATGAGCCTGAAGGCCTGGATCGATGGTTCGCAGGGCAACATCCGGAGGGAGACGTTGGGCGCCAAGTGCATGGCGCGTCACTTCTTTGCAAATTAGCTACATGGCTCCGCACACGGTGGGGAATGTGTAAAACTAGCGGTTGAAAAATCGCTTTAGCGATATGGCGCATTGCTTTGGGCGCTTGTTTTGGTATTTGGAGAAAGGGGACGGTTCCATGGCTCTTTGGGGCGGTCGTTTTGAGGCAGGCGTGGCCGAGGTCACGCAGGAGTTTGGCGCGTCGCTGCCGGTCGACAAGCATCTCTATAAGCAGGATATCGCCGGCTCTAAGGCACATGCCAAGATGCTGGCCGCCCAGGGCATCATCAGTGCCGAGGATGAGCAGGCGATTGCCGAGGGCCTGACCGGAATCGAGCAGGATATCGATGCCGGCAACTTCATCTTCGATATCAACGACGAGGACATTCATATGTCCATCGAGAGCGAGCTGACCCGTCGCATCGGCGAGGCCGGTAAGCGCTTGCATACCGGGCGTTCGCGCAACGACCAGGTGGCGACCGATACGCGCCTGGGCGTCAAGGCGCTGGCCAAGGAGCTCATGGAGGCCAATCTTGAGCTGCGCCATGTGCTGGTGGATGCAGCCAAGAAGTACGACAGGGTGATTCTGCCGGGCTACACGCACATGCAGCACGCTCAGCCCGTGCTGCTGTCGCATCATCTGCTGGCGTATTCCTGGATGTTCGCGCGCGACTTTACACGCCTGAAGGCCGCCTTTGATGCCGCTGACAACTGCCCGCTGGGCGCTGCCGCGCTTGCCGGTACGAGCTATCCGCTCGATCGTCAGATGACGGCTGCCGAACTTGGCTTTGCGGGTGTGATTCCCAACTCGCTCGATGCGGTTTCCGACCGTGATTTCCTGCTCGATCTGCATTACGCCGGCTCCGTCATGGCCATGCACCTGTCGCGTCTTTCCGAGGAGATCGTGCTGTGGTCGAGCTCCGAATTTGGCTTTATCACGCTTTCCGACTCGTACTCCACCGGCTCGTCCATCATGCCGCAGAAGAAGAATTCCGACTTTGCCGAGCTTATCCGCGGCAAGAGCGGCCGTGTGTATGGCAACCTGGTGCAGCTGCTCGTTACCATGAAGGGCCTGCCGCTTGCTTATAACAAGGACTTGCAGGAGGACAAGGAGGGTGCGCTCGATACCGCCCATACGCTCATGCAATGCCTGTCGGTTATGGCCGGTATGATTTCGACTTGGACCGTCAACGAGGATGCCATGGCGCGCGAGTGCGGCGTGGGGCACCTTGCCGCCACCGATGTTGCCGATTACCTGGCCAAGCGTGGCCTGCCGTTCCGCGAGGCACATGCCGTGGTGGGCCATCTGGTCCTGATGTGTGAGAAGCGCGGCTGCAATCTTGAGGACCTGCCGTTCGAGGTGTTCCAGGAGGCAAGCCCGCTCTTTGAGCACGACATTACCGAGGCGCTCGACATCCCGTCGATTGTCGCTGCGCGCACGACCGAGGGCGGTACCGCTCCTGCCGTCGTTGCCGTGCAGCTTGAGCGCGCCGAGGCACAGCTCGTAGCCGACGAGGGCGTGTTTGGATCGCTGACCAAGGTCGTCGAGATGGGCCACGGGGCAAAGTAAGGGTTTGGCCGAAGTCGTTTTTGCCATTTATTGAGGAATCGTTTTTTTGCTTTACGGGCGTCTGCTGATGTGGGCGTCCGTATTTTGTTGCTATGGGGGAGGGGCTTGTCGAGAAGTTCTGTAGGACCTTTGGGCAGGTTGTGAAGGGGGTACGTTCGCGGGCGGCAACCGACCGTCTGCTCTGCTCGACGCGGTTGATGGGCAGTCGGATGGTACTCTAATCGAGCTTCGAAACAGAAGTGACACATATGGAACGCTTCAATAAATTGCAACGTTTCAATAAACAGCTTTTTGTTTAACTGCAGCTAAAACTCTGTTACGATGCAGTCCAGGCGGGTGCCGGAATGGGACTTGGGCACGCGCGAACCTACTTGAAAGGCTACCTTATGGCTATCGAGAAGACCTTCATCATGATTAAGCCCGACGCGGTGCGCGATCGCAAAATCGGCGAGATTGTTGCTCGCATTGAGCGCAGCGGCCTTGTCATCGAGCGCATGGAGATGACCACGCTCGAGCGCGCTACCGTCGAGGAGCACTACGCCCATCTGGCCGACAAGCCCTTCTTTGGCGGTCTCTGCGACTTTATGACGAGCGGTCCGGTCGTCAAGATGGTCGTTTCCGGTCTCTCCGCTGTCTCTAAGATGCGCACCCTCATGGGCGCCACCAACCCGCTTGACGCTGCCCCCGGCACCATTCGCGGCGACTTTGCCGTCGATGTCAACGCCAACGTGATCCACGGCTCCGACTGCCTGGAGAACGCCGAGATTGAGATCAAGCGCTTCTTTGGCTAAACCAGCTTTGACTCCTTAAAGCTGTTAGCGTGTGGCTTGGGCGCCGCGGAACTCCATCCGCGGCGCCCTTTTATTCCAAA
>CABRWN010000147.1 GCA_902474645.1 uncultured Collinsella sp. | reverse complement strand
TCTCGACGACCTTGACCGGGGTGCCGAAGATGTTTTTGCGACCCTGGGCCGCCCACTGGTCGACATGGTCGGCCATCGGGCTGGACGGCGTAATGGGATAGATTCCCGCTACCTCGGTGTACGCATACGAAACATATGCGGCCGCCTCGTTGCCGTCCATAGACTTAAACTTACGCGCCATATACCCCTCTCCTCTCATATAGGTATACAGGCCCCGGCGATCGCCGGGATGTTGGCGTGATGGGATTTACGCTGTTGCTTCCAATCATCTGGCAGGCAGGCTCAGCAGCAGGTACGTGGCGTGGAGAGAAGACATGCCGAGGCGAGGGACAGCTGATGCGCCCCACAGACCCGACCGCCCGTCTTGCACATGACCGAGCGCCGCAAAGGCCGCATGCCGGATGCTCCCGGGCACGCCCCGGCGATGGGAAGCGCCCGCAACGGAAATCCGCATGCGGGTTTATTGTACCCCGCCGTCAAGTGTAATTTCGGCAAATATAGGCGTGCGGTAAAGGTTTACCTTGGGTGACTGCCAAGGGCCAAAATGGCCTCTCCATCCCCAGGCGACCGGCTCTGGCGCGCCGAGGAGTGTCCCCAAGTGCCGGCAGAAAAGGAACGTCCCTAACTGCCGGCTAGAGGGCACCGAAGAGGATGGCATAGGTAGTGGATTCGCCGAGCTTGAGCTCGTCGCCGGGATTGAGTTGGGCGGAACGGCCGGGCTCGACCTGAATGCAGACGCGCGTGGCCCCGTTTACCACCACGGTTCCGTTGGTGGATGACAAGTCCTCGACGTGCCAGATATTTTGAGCATCGCACCAGATATGGGCATGGCGGGCCGAGACATCGTCGCCGACGTCGGTAATATCGCCCTCACCAGTGGCCAGCGCGCCAATCTCAACACCCTGCTCACTCGGCTGAATCCAGCGCGGGGCGCTCACGACAAAACTGTTTTGCACGCGCAGCAAGCCCAAGGGGTGCGCCGGGGCGGGTTCGCGTTCGCCCGCAGTCAGCGACATGCCAAGCGAACGCGGCGTGGATGTGCCTCCGCCACAGGTCGCGTGTGCGTAGTCGATGGCATAGTTCACCGAGGACCGCACATCCGCCGAACAACCGACGGCGACAAACAGCACCAGCACGGCCTCGGCGCGCTCGGCGGGCATGAGTTCCGCCGCCTGGGACAGGCGATCGAGCGCGTTGCGATAGAGATTCGTGTCCTGGTGGCACTCTTCGAGCGCGCGTACCATCGGTTCACCTGCAGGACCGCACACCATATTGATCACAGCCGTGGAGTCCATGGGATTGCGCTGGCGCAGGGCCAGTTGCGACATAATACGCGCAGCCGAGGTACCGTATTCGGCAAAGTAGCGCTGCTGAAGCGTGCCGACCGGCGCGCGAACGATAAAGCGGGAAACCCAAGAGCGATCGGCGGCTCGGCTCTGCGGGCTGCGGCCGTCGGCGAGCGGACGGGACGAAAGCACCAAGCCGCACAGCTCGATATGGCTCAGATGCGCTGCGCGCTTAAAGATGTCAAACATGGCCCCGCATGGGGTGAGCTCAACTTGAGATGCCATGACCTAGGCCTCCTTGGTCGTAGAAATAGAATCGGACGATACTTCGACAGGTCCGCCAAAAGTACGGGCAGCTGCGGCTCCACCGGCAAGCGGAGTCACCATCTGGGCTTTTGTGCGTCGCGGTGCCGAAACGGGAAGTTCAAAGGCAAAGCCCATCGCAAGCAAAAACCACGTAAGCGTATAGGTTGCAACCAGAGCGGCAACAAGGCCGCCCATCACGGCGCGTTGGGAAAATACGCTACATGCAGCCACAACCAGCACCGGAACCTCGCAGGCAGAAAGCGCAAGCACACCCTGCAGGAAGCCCGAGCGCCGATCGCGCGCAAGTGCCCCCGCGGCAACGCCGGCTATGCCGGGCAGCGCCAACGCCAGTGCGGCAATAATACCCGGTAGCGACCCAGACCACACGAGCGATCCCAAAGTCGCCGTCACGCGGGCGCCCGACGCCAGCAGCGCGGCCGAAACCACGACCACAGTCCAAACCACGCCACAAACGACCGACGCGCCGACCATCAGCGCGCGACGAACCGCGCGGCCGGACGCATCCATGGGGCACGGCGTGAGCGGCTCGCCGCGGAGCGAACGACCGATATTTTGCGCATAGTGGTCACAAAACGCCGAGAGCGCCGCCTCGACCGCCGCCGGCTCGGGACGATCTTTTTGATGACTGGACAGGCAAGCCATCACCACGTCGAACAGCTGGGCATCGACAAACGCCAGCGCATCGCGCAGCTCTTCGGAATCCGGCTCAAGCCCCAGCTGCTGGGCCTGCTCGGCCGCGGCGAGCGCCACATCGGGCTCACGACGAAGCAGCTGAGTCAAATCGCAACCGGGCGCATGGGCACCGATGGGATAGTCGGGCCGCGTGTCCATCTTGAGACGGTAGGGGCTCGCGATGTCGCGCGTCTTTTTGCGCGAACCCGAGGCGCCCGAAGTGCTCGGCGCGGCTTCGTATGGCGCGACGCCGGCAATGAGCTCGTAAACCGTGCTTGCCGCGGCATAGACGTCGATCGCCGGCGACATACGCAAAGCGCGCAGATCGGGGATATCGTCGGTGAGCATCTCGGGCGGGGCATAGGCAACCGTCGCGCGACGCAGCGTGGCATAACGCTCGGTAAAGGATGCCTTGCCGCCGGTACCGGCCACGGCCGACGCAGGCTAAAGCGCCAGCGATGAGCCAAAGTCAATCAGGCACAGGTCAAAGGTGCCCTCGGCAAGCTGCCGGTCAAGCGGTAGACGCGCCGTGCGCACCATAATATTAGCGGGCGAGATATCGCGATGGACAAAGCCCTCGCCCACCAGGCTCATACGGCAGAGCAGATCGAACAGGTCGCGACCCAGACGCGCCGCCACAAGCGGCGACAGGCGTCCGGCATCGTCCACGGCAAGTCGCGAACGCAAGCGGGCAAGCGTCTCGCCCTCGACCCATTCCATGACAATTGCAGGCACACCGTCGACCTCGCCCCAGCCATAGAGGCGGGGAAAGCCCTTGAGGCCCGAAAGGGCGCGATGGCATTCGTATTCCTCGCGAAACGCTGCCTTGAACTTGGCGACCAGCGCCTCGTGAGCGGCATCGTCGTCGAACTCATCGCGCGCCGGCAAGATGAGCTGCTTGAGTGCCACGGCCTCGCCTTGGGCGTTGACGGCACGCGTCACGCGGCCGATACCGCCACGGCGTATGGTGGCATCGTCGGCAAACAGCATCGTAAAACGACGCAGATAGGCAGGCAGTTCGTCCTGACCGAGCGCAATGGCCGGCTCAAACCCGTCGACACGCGCAAGGCGCAGGCCGACCATGGGATCGCGACCGAGCGATTGTGGTGTGGTGGATGCAAGATCGGTCATCATAGGGCAAGCGCCGCCACGTTATTGTTGAAGTTACCGAGCGCGACGTCATCATCGCCGTAATGGCCGACCCATTGACATAGGTTGGTATAACAGCCCCACAGATTGGCATACTGCTGATACCACTTTGACCGGGGCGAGAATGTCTGACGACCGAACTCGGCTCGAATGACAAACATCTCCCCGACCAGGCTGTCGCACGGCCTAGGATCTCCCGTAGAGTTATAGGTCGAGACCACATCATTGGCACGAGAAACATAGCCGTCGAGCATGTTGTACTTGGTCACAAGCCAACTGTGAATGCTCTCTTCCTCAGCAGCGGAAAGGCCACCGGAGTTTGCATCGTTGTCAGTGTTGCCGCCCGTCGAGCCGCCGTTTCCAGACCCTCCGGTAGAGGAACCCGACCCAGAGCCGCCGCCCGAACTCGATGAATCCGAGCCGGAGCCAGAATTATCCGAGCTACCGGGCTTTCCGGACTGCTGGGCGTCCTGCTCCTTCTGCTGCTCGACCTTATTCACCGTTGCCGCCACGCTATTGTTGGACAACCGATCGATGATCTTGGTGTTGGTGAGCACGATGGTTTTGCCATTGGCAAGCGTGACTTCGTTGTCCGGGGCCTCGGCGCCGTCCGCATCGTCGGTGCCAAACACAATATGCGCGACCACACTTGCCCAAGCATATCCAGTCGTGGTGCCCAGATCACTTTTGACCTCATGCCCCACGCGCGGTTCGCGTGCGGCATGCGCCTGCATCATGGACGGCACGGTCATGCCATAGGCAGAAACGCCAGCTATGACCAGCACCAGCGAGCACGATAGCAGTGCGTACGCCCGCGGCGCCAAGCCCAGTCGGCGTCGCATGCGCACCGCGGCGCCGCGCTTTGTCTGAGTGCCACCGGGCCGCATGCGTTCTCCTCCAACAAAAACACGCCGCTCGGGAGCGGCGCATTCATTCGAATCCATATTTGAGTGTATCAGCGAACCCAAAAGGTTGCGCAACGAATGAGCAAATTAAGGATGCGAGTGGAAGCATCCATGCGATAAGCGGATACAAAGCATCTTTGTTGCACAACAAACTTACAGTCGCACAGGGAAATTATGACTACCCCGTGCGTCGCGAGGAAAACATACGGCAGGAGCAGGCTCGCCACCTAAATCGCGCGACGGGCCTCGATGGCGCGGCCAAGCGTAAGCTCGTCGGCATACTCCAGGTCGCCGCCCACGGGAAGGCCGCTTGCCAGACGCGACACCTCGACGCCCAACGGCTTGATAGTGCGGGCCAGGTAGCTCGCCGTGGTCTCGCCCTCGATGTTGGGGTTGGTGGCGATGATGACCTCATGGATATCCTCGTGGCCCAGACGCGCCAGCAGCTCGCGGATGTGCAACTGCTCGGGACCAATCTTGTCCATGGGACTGATCACGCCGCCCAGCACATGGTACAGGCCATGGTAGCTGCCCGTGCGCTCGATTGCCTGGACGTCGCGCGGCTCGCCCACCACACAAATGCGAGTGGTATCGCGCATCGGGTCCTGGCAGATGGAGCACTCGTCGGCCGTGGCGTAGTTAAAGCAACGGCTGCAAAAGTGGACCTCCTGCTTGACCTCCAGGATGGCCTCGGCCAGGCGGCGCGCCTCCTCGGCGTCGGCCTCCAACAGGTAATAGGCGATGCGCTGGGCCGACTTGGGACCAATGCCCGGCAGGCGGCCCAGCTCATCGAGCAGTTTTTGCAGACTGTGATTCGCACTCATATATATATGCGTGTCTTAGAACGGCATGCCCGGGATGTTGAGGCCGCCGGTGATGGCGCCCATCTGCTTGTTGGCGAGCTCGTTGACGCCGCGGACGGCCTCGTTGACGGCAGCCATAA
>CABRWN010000146.1 GCA_902474645.1 uncultured Collinsella sp. | reverse complement strand
GCAAGACGAAGGCCACATTAAGTGGCCTTCTTTGCGTGCGGAACTCGCGATGAACTTCGTGCCCCGCCGTCCGGGAGGACGCCTCTTTATTGATGGGAGGCCTGATAGGTCGATGGTTCCGTGCCCGGATGCGTCCAAAGTGGGACGGGCTTTCCGGATGGGCAGGCTTTCGAAAAATGCGTCCCGGAATTTGCCTTTGGAATGGGACGTAGTTTCCTGTTGAGGTGCTTTGCGGAAAGTGCATCCCACTCTGGGCGGTCGAAGTGGGACACACTTTCCCAAAGGCGCTCCAACGGGAAATTGGCCCTCAAAGTGGGACGCCGTTTCCCAATGAGGCTCAAGCGGAAAGTGCATCCCGGAATTTGCGCTCAAAGTGGGATGCGGTTTCCGGTTGAGGGTCTAAGGGGAAAGTGCGTCCCAGAATCGACGCTTGAAATGGGATGCAGTTTCCCGATGAGGCACTCGACGGAAAATACATCCCAGAAATGGCCTTTGAGCTGGGATAAGATTTCCGCGGCATCTCGGATTCTCAAAAATGAGACACGCCGTTGGCGAAAATGAGACACGTGATATCGGGCATCGGACGTATCATTTGCAAAAATGAGTCCACTCCACTCGAGTAAAGCGAGGTCCCTCATGTACGTTCCACACCCCCGTATCCGTAGGCTGTCGAAAATCCCGCTTGTTGGGACGGCGGCGCTTGCTGCGTTGATCGCCACGAGCGTCGCCTGCTTCACGGCCACGCCCCAGGTTGCCCAGGCGGCAGACGCGCCCGCAATCACCGATATGACCGAGCAGGATTATCAAGCCCTGGGTCTGGGCACGAGCGAGGACATTCCGGCCGATACCGTTGGCCCCTATTCCGCTGATACCCCCACGACGTTTGCCACGCGCAGCGAGGTCTATATGGCAGCTAACGGTAGCCATGGCAATCGCTACACTCTGCGCGACAAGCTCGAGAACGTCGAGCGCGGTGACATTGGCGGCAGCAGCAAACTCACCGATGGCTATGGAAGTGTGTGGGGCGCCGCAAAGTTCTGGCAAAACGTCAACAACTTCGATACGAACAGCGATCTCTACAAGCATAGCGACTACGGTGGCGGCACCTGGTCGTACCTAAGCAACAATGAGTCCTCAACAGTACTCGCCAACGACAACAACGGTTTCTCGGGCATTCACGCCACGAGTGTTGAGTTCTGCAGCGACGCCAGCACGGGCAAAAAGAGCCGCGTTGTCGAGCTCCGTGCCTACGGCGACAGTTCCTCCACGACGATTGACGGCAAGTCATATGCCGGAAAGGTTGAGCTGGTCCTCTACTCGTTTAGCAACGGGCGCACGCGCACTCTCGACACACACCTGCCGGTGACGGTCAACACTAATATGATGTACGAAGGCCGTTTTAAGTACCTGGATGCCGGTTACCTGCAAGAGCACGACGCCGTCTTTGATGTCGAGGCGGGCGATGTCGATGGCGACGGCGTCGACGAGCTTTTTGTCTACGCGGGCTGCTATGTCGACGAGAACGGCGTGCGCAAGGCTGTAGTCGACATGTATGACTTGGAGGGCGGCAACTGGAAGCAAAGCGTCGTCAAGATCGATGCCGGTAACGCCGCGGACTACACCACGCACAACAAGGGCGGGAACGACTCCTGGACGCAGCTTCAGTCAGCTCCTGTCGTTTCGCTAGCGGCCGGCGACCTCGATCGCGATTTTTGCGATGACCTCGCCATCGTGGTCTCGGCACCCTACGGCAAGAAGAATATTGATAAGTCGACGCATTGCGAGCTGTTTTCGTGGGATGCATCCAAGGGTGCGCTCGTCCATGTCGATGCTCTGGGCGACGCGGGCGCAATCTCCCTCTCCGCGAACGGCAAGACCATGGTCGCTGCGAATGCGACGTTCGGCACGTTTGCCGCCTACGATGAAGAAGGAAAGAAGACGGGTGAAACCGTCACGGGCCTTATTCTTGCGGGCTATGACTGGCAACGCAGCGCTTTTGATTACGGCGCTTCTGACGGCAGCAAGGGGCTGTACGGCGCGCTGTACCGCTACGCGTATTTTGACTCGGAGTCTGGCGAGTTCAAGCTTTCCGATTGCAAGGAATACAGAGACGGGCTCCTCGCCTCCTATGGGCTGATGCATGTGCCCAACAGCGCATGGAAGGATAACGCTCAGGATAAGCGCTATCCGTGCACCTTGGCGCCTATTGCCCTTGCCACTGCCAACCTTGACGGCCTGTCCGAGCAGCTGGCGGTCGACGAGGTGCTCGTGGGCGGCGATGTGTTCCGCGACTTTGCCTGCAACACGGCACAGAGCGGGGCTCAGGGCTTGGGGTCCATGGTCGGAACCATGAGCATGAGCGGTCAGCAATACAACAGCAGCAACAAGCATGACCACAAGGGTATAGAGCAGGTGTGGATCAGCGACGTCAAGGCGGGCAGCGTCTCGGGTTCGGACCGCTATAACGAGAGCTTTATCGCCGTGGTGGGCAAGCACCGCGACGAGGACCTGCGCAAGAACGATGACTACTATTGGATGACCGCCTCGCATTTTTCGCTCGACGAGAACGGAAAGGTGCGCCGCGGCGAGGAGCAGGTGATTAGCGAGAGCAACCGTCGCGGCACTACCTACGGCACATTTATCTCGCTCGCGCTGCCCGATGTCGACAACGACAGCGTCAAGATCACGTACAAGGACCGCTACAAGGTCTATACCAACCCGCGCGTGCTTGCCGTGCTGCAGGATGCGCCCTATGTTGAGGATCTGGAGCAGGCATACGGCTATCTGGTGTTGGGCGGCACGTCATACGGAGAGGAAAAGGGCACGGGGACATCCCAGGGCTATACCATTGGCGCCGAGTTGGGCGTTGCCGTCGAGGTGCAGACCGGTCCGCCCCTGGTCGCGATGAATGCTTCAGTCGATTTTGCCGCCGAGGGATGCTATGACTACCGGAGCGAGCGCACGGTCAGCGCAAGCGTAAGCTATGAGTCGCATGCCGGCGAGGGTGACAAGGCCGTGCTCTACACGATTCCGATGGTCTATTACGAGTATGAGATCGAAAATGAGGAAACTGGTGGCAAGGGCGTGATGGCGGCGCCCGTGTCGCTCGGCGCGCAGACCTCGGTCGTTAATGTCGAGGCCTATGACCGCATTGCCAAACAGCACAATATGACGCCGCTCAGCTACTTTTTGACCAACCGGTCGGGAGAACCCGGAACCTATCAAACGACGCTCAACGGCGAGACTCCCGTTGGGGATTCCTTTGGCCTGGGCAAGCCTGGCGTAACGCGCGCCTACACGCACGATGGGTTTAACGGCGCCGCCGCGCAGTCGGGGGCGAGCATTGAGCAGACCATCGAAGTCGAGGAGGGCAAGGAGCAGGAGCTCGAGCTCGGCTTGACGCTGAACGGCAGCGTTGTCATGGGCGCGAAGCTCGCAAAGCACGAGTTGTTTGGCGGCCTGTGCTTTGGTGCCAACGCCGGCTTTACTACGGGTAACTCCTCGAGTGAATCGACCGAATACGGCGGCACCGTCGACAACCTGCCCGAGGCCGCGCAGGGCAAGTACGGTTTTGTGTGGCGTCTGGGCGTCAACGCGGTGGATGTCGACAAGTTCGAGGCAGACTCGGGCGACAAGCTCGGCACCAAGGACACCGACCAGTTCTGGATCGTGGGCTATGACGTTAAGGACGTCGAGATGCCCGACGCGCCGGCCGTGACGGGCTTTACGGCAAACGCCGTCGATTCGACCAGCGTTACGTTTAGCTGGGACGATGTACTCGCAAACAAGAGTGGCTTTAGCTACGGCGTGGGCATGCTGCAGAGCAATGCGGCGGATGCGGTCGTCAATAGCTGGAAGATTGCCGACAACACGCAGACCTCCCTCAAGTGGGATGGGCTGCAGCCCAATACGGAGTATCGATTCGCCATCGCCGCCGTTAAGAATGGATCCACGACCGAAACAGGTATTCGCTCGGCAATCATCACGGTCAAGACCATGCCCGATGGCATGACGATGACCGTGAGCGGACCTGCGGCGGATGCTGCGGAGGGGTCGGATCTTGGATACGACTCTTCGGTTGAGCGCACGGCGGGAAGCCACCTGACGCTCTCGGCGATTGGCCATGTGAAGCAACTCGGTGCCGACGATAGCGAAACAGGGCTGGCACCGACCTATATGTGGTACCGCAAGGGCCGCGGCGAGACAGAGTTTAAGCTCGTGGGTGCCGATGGCAACCTCGCGGCTGGAACGGCCTCAAAGCTCGAGATTGACCTGACCGCAGACGATGACGGTGCGCAGTATTACTGCCACGTGGGATACAACGACGTGGGCACGACGCTCGTGAATATCGAGGCCGAGGAGACGGCGCCCACAACGGTGATCGCCACCCCGATCCGCACGCGCCGCCTGTTCTCACAGGCAAGTGCGGGCGCCAAGAAGTTCCTGGACCATACGCTGGTAAACACCGCCGGCCCAACCGATTCCGAAGGCTCAAAGGACCCCGAGACTCCTGAGACCCCGACGAACCCGGACAAGCCCAAGTCCGACAACGGAGCTAAGACCGACACCAAGGTCAAGACTACGACCACAGCGAAGAACCTCGCAAACACCGGCGACCAAACATTCGCCCTAGTCGCCACCGCAGCAGCAGCGGGAGCAACGCTCGTAGTGATAGCCCTCATCATGCTGATCAAGCGCCGCAAGACCCACTAGTAGCCAGTCGAACATATCGACAACCCAAAAACCCGGGTAGCCAAAAAACAGGCCACCCGGGTTTTCTGTTGAGTGGAGACTCCGCAAGCGGAAACTGCATCCCACAATTAGCGCCCGGAACGGGACACATTTTCCGTCAAGCCCTCATCCGGAAAATCCATCCCAGTTTGAGCGCCCAGACCGGGACGCACTTTCCCAAAGGGTCCTCAACGGGAAACTGCGTCCCATAATTAGGCCGAGAAATGGGATGAACATTCCCAATGAGAGCCAACCGGAAACCACGTCCCAGAATCAGCCCCCAAAGTGGGACGCACTTTCCCAACGAGCCTCAACCGGAAAATACATCCCGGAATCCAGCTGAATAGTGGGACACACTTTCCCAATCGGGTCCCAAGCGGAAATCGTATCCCACTCCGAAGGTAGATTTTGGGACACGCTTTCCGGATACAAAGAAGGCCACATTACGTGGCCTTCGACTTTCATATGTTTCAGGTGTTCCCGTGACAAGCCACGCCTCAACATCGAGGCGTCTGCCCGGGCGGCGCGGAATGTAAGGTTCATCGCGAGTTCCGCACGAGCCGGAGAGCACTTAATGTG
>CABRWN010000145.1 GCA_902474645.1 uncultured Collinsella sp. | reverse complement strand
GCCGCTGCAACGGCAGAGGTTGCCGGCGAGCTGGCGCGAGAGCTCCTCGCGCGTGGCAACGAGGCTCGGGTCCTCCTTGGCAGCGCGGGCGAGCGCCAGCACATTCATGATAAGGCCGGGGGCGCAAAAACCGCACTGCTCGGCGCCTTCGGCAGCCATTGCGCGGGCGAGCGCCTCGGACTCGGCTTTGAGCCCCTCGAGCGTGGTGATGGAGCGGCCCTCGACGCGCGCGGCGGGAACCGAGCAGCTCAGCACCGGGTCGCCGTCGAGCCACACCGTGCACAGACCGCAGTTAGTGGTCTCGCAGGCGCAGCGCACCGACGCGCAGCCCTGCTCGCGCAGCAGCGCAAAGAGCATGGTGTCGGGGGCAATCTGAACCTTGACCTTGCGGCCGTTGAGCGTAAAGGAAAGATCGATGAGTTTGGCAGCCATTAGCGCACCTCGCTAGAATCGACGCCGGGCACGCGGCGGCAGGAATACTCGTCCGTGGCAAACTTAGGGATCTGCACGCCCTCGAGCTCGTTGGCAAGCGCGGCAGAAAGCTCGATACCGGCGGCGCGGCGCACGGCCTGGACGGCAAGCGGGGCCGAGATGCGGCCGAGCCCCACAGGTTGGTGCCGTAGCTCAGCGCGCGCACGGACGCGGCCAGGGCGCGCAGCTCGTCCTCGGAAGGCTGCTCGTTCACCAGGCCGCACGCCTCGCCCTGCAGCAGGGTCGCACGCAACGGGCGGGCGCCCACGGTGACATGCCAGGAGTTGTCCCACCAGGCGGCGGTGACGTTTAAGGAGGGGAAGTCGGTCGCGGCCTTGCGCACGGCCTCGTAGCTCGCGCGATAGTCGTGCTTGACGACCACCACATGCTCGATCACGTCGCGCACGTAGCCCATGTCCACGAACTCGGCGAGCGGCACGCGGCCGGCGCCCGTCAGCTCAACATAGGAATCGAGCGCCAAAAAGGCCGAGAGAACGTCCGAGAAGCCAAAGCGGCCGTAGATGCTGCCGCCCACCGTGGCGGTGTTGCGCAGCTGGACGCCCACGATATCGTGGACGGCGAACTCAAAGACATTGTTGACAAGCGCGTTGAGCCCGGCATGACGCTCGAGCTGGCGCAGGGTGCACATGGCACCGATGCGAAACTCGGTCTCGGTCTCCTCGATCTGATCGAGTCCGCAGGCCGAAAGGTCAATCGCCGTCGCCACACGACGCGAACCCAGGCGCATCCAGATGCCGCCGCCCACAATCTTGTTGTTGCGGTTTTTCTGCAAGAGCTCATAGGCTTCGGCCGCGTTTCCAACACGGACGTAGGTACCGAACTTGAGCACGTTCTCCCCCATCTCTCCACTTGTCCAGTACCTTTAAGTGTACCAAACGAGGGGCCGCGCACCGTTTTAGGACAAAATCCACCCACCCATCCATAACTTGCGGTGATATACGGACTGATTAGCCGTTCTGGGACGCTAAACAGTCCGTATTTCACCGCAAGTTATGAGGAGTCCTCCGGGATAGAAAAGGCTCCCAGCCAAGATGACTGGGAGCCTTCTGCGATGCTATGTCGAGCGAAGATTTAGCAGACGCCCTGAGCGAGCATGGCGTCGGCGACCTTCAGGAAGCCGGCGATGTTGGCGCCCATGACGAAGTTGCCCTCCTCGCCGTACTCCTTGGCGGTGTCGTCCACGTTGTGGAACATGCCGCGCATGAGCTGCTCGAGCTTGCCGTCGACCTCCTCGAAGGTCCAGGACAGGTGCTCGGCGTTCTGGCTCATCTCCAGGCCGGACACGAGCACGCCGCCGGCGTTGGCAGCCTTACCGGGCATAAAGGCGACGCCGTTCTCCTGGAAGTAAGTCGTGGCCTCGATGGTCGTGGGCATGTTCGCGCCCTCGCCGACCACCTTGCAGCCGTTGGCGACGAGTGCCTGGGCGTCCTCGAGCAGCAGCGTGTTCTCACGAGCGCAGGGCAGTGCGATGTCGCAGGGCAGCTGCCACACGCCGCGGCCGTCGCCCTCGTGCCACACGGCGTTGGGCTTCTCGTCAACGTAGATAGCGAGCGTAACGCCCTTGTCGTGGCCGGAGCGCTTCTTGTTGTAGACATGCTCGAGCACGGTGTAGTCGATGCCGTCGGGATCCTCGACCCAGCCATGGGTGTCGGAGCAGGCCAGCACCTTGCCGCCGAGCTGGGAGACCTTCTGGACCGCGTAAATGGCGACGTTGCCGGAGCCGTGAACGACGACGTTCTTGCCCTCGAAGGAGTCGCCGCGGCTCTTGAGGTACTCGTCCACAAAGTAGGCCAGGCCGTAGCCGGTGGCCTCGGTACGGGCGAGCGAGCCGCCAAAGGAGAGGCCCTTGCCGGTGAGGACGCCGGTCCACTCGTTGGTCAGGCGCTTGTACTGACCGAACAGGTAGGCAACCTCGCGGCCGCCAACGCCCAGGTCGCCGGCGGGAACGTCGGTGTTGGGGCCAATGTGGCGATAGAGCTCGGTCATGAAGGACTGGCAGAAGTGCATGATCTCGTTGTTGGACTTGCCCTTGGGGTCAAAGTCGGAACCGCCCTTGCCGCCGCCCATGGGAAGGGTGGTCAGGCTGTTCTTGAGGATTTGCTCCAGGCCCAGGAACTTGAGCATGCCCAGGGTGACCGTCGGGTTAAAGCGCAGGCCGCCCTTGTAGGGTCCAATGGCAGAGTTGAACTCGACGCGGTAGCCGCGGTTGACCTGGACCTTGCCCTGGTCGTCGACCCAGGGAACACGGAACATGACGATGCGCTCGGGCTCGACGAGGCGCTCAAGCAGAGCGGCCTCCTCGTACTCGGGGTGGGCGTCGAGCGCCGGCTGGATGGTGCCGAGGATCTCGGTCGCGGCCTGGATGAACTCAGGCTGCTCGGGATAGCGGGCCTTGAGCTCTTCGAGAACTTTCTGCGTGTAGCTCATGCTTCCTCCAATGATGGGAAACGAAAAATGTCGGTCGCGGTACCCTATGCGCCGCGAACTTTATCGAGTATGGATAATATCGCACTGTTGCAGCAAAGTTTCGCATAAGCCGACGGGCAGATGTTTCGTTTTGATTACGATGCAGGTAGAAGCGTTTTTGAGAGTCTGACGCACAAATCGCGTGTTTCGAAGCTGTTTCGTCCACGTGTTCCAAACCACCACATTGGGGACAGGCGCCTTTGTGGTGCCGGCGGTTAGAGGACGAGCTGATGGTAGTCGGCGGGGGTTACGCGGCCTTCGGTGGCAGCGCGGAAGGCGGCAAGTGCATCGCCCGAGAACGGCATGGCCCAGCACAGGCCGCAACCTGCGGTAATGGAGCCGGGCAAAGGCATAATGCGCCCGGGCACGCCGGCATCCAGGCACAGCTGCTCGCATTCCATCACATCGAAGGTACTGTCAAACGACACGATGATCTTGCGTTCGTGGTCGAGGGCATCACAGGACGGGCCTTCGCGGTGTGCCTCACGATACGCCGCGGCGGCCGCCTCCTCTTCCGCAGTATGTCCACAGCCACCGCAGCCGCAGGTACAGGGCTCGGAACCATCGCAAGTGCAAGGCTCTCCCGTGTCGGGACAAATATCGTGAGACATGGCAACTCCAATCGTCTAGGCGAGTAACTCGGCCGCCGCAAACTCCTCGGGCGTATTGACGTTTTCGAAGCAGAGCGTCGAGCCCGCGGCCTTAACAATCTGCGGCTCATCCATATAACCGGCCTGAACGCGATTGATCAGGCAGCGAATGCGCTGTCGGTCGCAGGAGAGCAGCTCTTGGGCAACCGGCGCACAAGCGTCACGGCGCCAGACGGCGCAAAGCGGCTCAATCCCCCGCTCCTCGCGCGGCACGCACACGTCGAGCGCCTCGGCCTCAACACGATCGGCAAGCGCGCCGATGAGTTCCGACGAGACAAACGGCATATCGCAGGCGACGATCGCCACGAGCGGCAATCGCGCCGCGGCCAACGAGCTCGCGATGCCGCGCATGGCGCCCGCCGACCCTTCAAGGTCCGCCACCACACGCGGCACCAAGCCGCCAAACGCGCACTCCTCAAGGTAGACAAGCTCGCTGGGACGCGACGTCGTCACGACTAACTCGCCGGCAACTGGCGCCAGCCGACCCAGCACGCGCTCGATGAGTGGCTCGCCGCAAAACGCCATGCGTGCCTTGTCACAGCCCATGCGCGAGGACATCCCGCCCGCCTGGACGACACAAGAAAGATCGGCCCGTCTTACGGTAGTCATACGGCAAACCACCCCCATCGGCATGCTCAAAACCCGGCACACGAAGCCAAATACCGTCGCCGATAAAGCGGGCGGTACGGCAAACCCGTGCAAAAACAAACAGCGCCTTTGCGGCACGCAGCAAGACCGCGAGCACAAAAGCGCTGGTAGCGTATGGCGGGAACGTATGTGAATCGAACACATCCAAGACGTTTTGCACGCCTCGCAACGGTTTTGAGGACCGCGGAGCCCACCGGAGCCCATCCGTTCCCAAGTGCGGCGGTATTTTACCAAACCGAAACGGCTCCATCCCAAAAAGACGAACAAGAAGTTGCGGTGGAATAGTTCCTGTATTTGCTGCCAAAGCCTCCAAATAGGAACTATTTCACCGCAACTGAGGAGGCGGGAGCGAGTGACCGGCCTAGCGCAGGGACCTCAAGCCGCCGGCGTCCTTGTCGAGCACCGTAAAGCGCACGGCATCCAGGTGCTCCAAGATGCTGATGGCACGTTTGCGCGACACGCCCAGGGCCTCGCGCAGCATACTCGTGGTGGCAGCGCCGCCGGCTGCCTCAACGGCGGCGGCGACGAGCTCGCGCGCATGGGCCTCGGCGGCAGCGGACAGGGCAACGTCGCGCTCGACCTTAACGATCGAGCGGTTGAGCGAAAGCTCGCGCAGGGCACGCGTCATGGTGTCGCGATCGAGCTGCAGCTGCTCGCCCACCTCGGGTAACGTCGGCGCATCGAGGCCGGCCTCGTCCAGCAAGGCAACGATACACTCGCAGGCCTCGCGCACCACACGCGCAGCGGCGGCTGCGGAGTGTGGGTCGAACACCTCGGCGCCTTCGGCAGCACAAACGCCGCGCGAGCAGCCCTCGGCAATCAGAGCAGCGGCAACGCCTTCATCAGCGGCAGGCCATGCAGCATGGGCAACGGCGCCGGGCGTAAAGCCTGTCTCCTTGGGAGCCGCCGTGTGCATGGCCGACAGGGTCGCCGCAAGCGTGTCCATCGCAGCGTCGAGCACGGCAGTACTCGTGTACAGCGCCACATCGCCCGCGGTAAGCTCACACACCGCGTCCTCCGCCACCAGCGCGCGCAGCGCAGTATCAACATCTCCGGCAGCCATATCCAGCGTCGCGGCAACATCGGCAAC
>CABRWN010000144.1 GCA_902474645.1 uncultured Collinsella sp. | reverse complement strand
ACGCCGGTGTTGCCGCTCGTGGGTTCGATGATGGTATAGTCGCCACCGCGCACGAGCTTGCCGGCCTTCTCGGCCTCGTCGATCATGTTCTTGGCGACGCGGTCTTTGACGGATCCGGCGGGGTTGAAGTATTCCAGCTTGACGAGCACGCGGGCCTTGAGGTCCTCATCGGCCTCAAAGTGAGTGAGCTCCAGGAGCGGGGTGTGGCCGATAAGCTGATCGATGGACGTGTAAACGTTGCTCATGGTGAACCTCCAAAGTGTTCAAATGACTGGATACCGTGTGGTTTTACGGTGTGTGTAGCAGCGAAACCCACAAACCGTATAGGTTGTTCGTTTTGCTGTTGGCAAGCATAGTAGACACTAAAGCCTAGTAACGCAATAGGAAATAGAAGATTATTACGAGTCGATTAACCATCTTGACGGGAATGGGTATTTTCAAAACCAATTTTTCGGCTAGAATTTCTACGGACTAAATGACCGAAAGGCAGCACTATACATGTTGGTTTCTACTAAGGGCAGATATGCCCTGCGCGTTATGGTCGATCTGGCCGAGCACCAGGCGGCCGGTCGCATCCCGCTCAAAGAGATCGCGGCGCGACAGGGGATTTCCGAGAAATATCTCGAGAACATCTTGGCTACGCTCGTACGTGCCAACATGCTCTCGGGCATGCGTGGCAAGGGCGGCGGCTACGTGCTCACGCGCCCGCCCGAGCAGTACACGGTGGGCGAGATCTTGCGCCTGACCGAGGGCAGCCTGGCGCCGGTCGCATGCTTGGACGGCGACTGCAAGGGCTGTTCGCGTTCGGACGAGTGTCCCACGCTCGACGTGTGGAAGAACCTTGACAAGCTCATCAACGACTACCTCGATGGCGTGACGCTCGATCAACTTGTCGCTCCCAACCATGGCTACGACTACGTCATCTAGCCCACACCTGCATTTGGGGACGGGGTAGAAATGGTAGATCCTCTCGTCCTTTGAGACTTGGCAAATAAGAAGGCCGCCCATTTTTGCGATGGGCGGCCTTTGTTTTGGGTTGATATGACGGTTCGTATTGAACAGTTTTAGCCCTCGGCGATGCTGTCCAGAATGCTGCGCATGATGGATACCAGGATGCTGCCCATAAAGGCCGATCCGAAGCTTGCGATGGAGACGCCGACGCCCAGCAGGTTGACCGACAGGTAGCTCGCGAGCTCGAGCATAAAGCTGTTGACGACAAGCTGGAAAATGCCCAGCGTAATGATCGTAAGCGGCAGCGAGATGACCGTCAGGAACGGCTTGACGAACGAATCGACGATGTTCAGGAACAGTCCCACGAAGGCGAAACAGACCCAGGCCTCGGCAAAACCGAAGGGCTGGATGCCGGGGACGAGGAACGTGGCGATCGCGATGGCGATCGAAGTAAAGAGCCAGTTAAGCATAAAGCGCATGGCATGAATCCTTTCTTGCGCCGGGGTTGCTGGCGTCGCGTGAAGCGGCTTGCGGCGGCGACCTGGATGGTTGCGCGGGCGCGTCGCGGTGTTTGGGCGCCCATTGTCTCAGATATTCGTGGAGCTTGCGTGCGCATTCGGTTTCAAAACGGCGTTCGTCCTAGAAAACGCGCCGCTGGCAGAGAGTCTTGTCGCTTTAGTTTGGTGGTGTGCTACACTGCAACGGGCAAAAGCCACAGGCGTTGCCCTATTGCATAGAACGGGCGAACGATGCCCGATGTCAGTACCAACTTCGATGCCTTTTGGCGGGTTTGGCGGTGATCGATGAATATCGAGAACATGTTTGACAAGCCTGATGTCAAGCAGCTGGTCCACGCATTTAGCCTTTTGGACGACGAGAAAGATATCCAAGCGTTTTTGACCGATATCTGCACGCCGCGCGAGATTTGCGATTTATCGCAGCGTCTGCAGGTCGCGCGTTACCTGGACGAGGGCGAGCCCTATGTCGAGGTTCAGGCGCGTACCGGCGCTTCGTCCACCACGGTGAGCCGTGTATCCAAGGCGCTCAACGGCGAGTACGGTGGCTACCGCAAGATCCTCATTAAACTGGAGGATGGCGAGTAGGCCAGCGGCAAAAACGAATTGTGCAGAACCGTCCCTCCGGGGGCGGTTATTTTTGATCCCTTGGGGACGGAGGAAAACGGATCATCGGGTTAGATTGACCTCCTCGGTGATCCGTTTTCCTCCGTCCCCAAGGGATCAAATCTGTTGGCGTGGGGCAAATCTGTCCGCTTGGGCGGGTAGGATGGATACATTGATTATTGCGAACAGTTTGAGCGGAGGACCATGCCTGTTCGAATCTATACCACCAATGCCGGCACGGATTTGAGCGATGCCGAGTCGGCGCTGCTTGCCGACCTTATTGCCCGCCACGGGCGTGCCGTGCTGCTGGCGCCAACGTTTGCCGAGCTCGACCTGTGCCGTCATGACGCGGCGGAAGCCGGTGTTTCACTGGGTATCGACTACAAGACGCCTACGTCGTGGCTCCGCTCGCTTTGGGAGCTTTTGGGCGACGGGCGCGGTTTCGTCGACAACCTGCAGCGCCAGATGCTGTTCTCGGACATGGTCACGCGTCTCGACGATGCCGACCTGCAGCCGCTTTCGCGCAGCCAGGGCACGGTGCGCATGCTTGCGCGCATGGCCCGCGACGTGCTACCGGGTGTGGCGGGGACGACGGCCGAGCGATGCGGTGGCGACAATTGCCAGCCTGAGCCAAAAAGCGATGCCGAGGCTCGCGTGTTCGAGCTTTTGCGTGCCTACGCGGGCGGTTTGGACCGTCGAGATATGGTCGAGCCCTGCGAGGCGGCTGACATTATGGCCGGTGCCCTGGCCGATAACCTGCCGGCGTGCGCCCGCGCCGTATGCGTGCGCGGTATCACGTCGTTTACGCACGGCCTGCTCGAGCTGCTGTCTGCCGTGGCGAACAATGGGGGAGAGGTCGTCGTGCTGCTTGCCCGCGAGCAGGCGGCGATGCGCGAGGAGCTCGCCGCGGCATTTGATGCCCGCGGTGTGCTGTTTGAGGCCGCGCCGCTGGGGGAGGGTGTCGGCGCGTCTGATGTCGCTTGCGGGACCGCCGCTCAGCCTGCCTTTATTGAGGTCGCCGGCCCCCATGCCCGTGTTCATGTCTATGCGGACGCCATCGATAAGTTGGTGAAAGCGCACAAGGAGTCCAAGGCCGATAAAGCTACTGCAACGCCCGCCGACCCCGTGCGAGTGCTCGTCGTTTCTGCCCGGGCGCCCCAGCTGTTCGGTGAGCTCGCCTCTCGTCTGGCGGCTCGTCATATCGCTGCCGAGACAGTTGAGTTCACGGCGTTTTCCCAATCCATTGCGGGCAGGCAGTTTGCGGCGCTTGCCGGCCTGATCGAGCGCATGAAGGCCGCCGATGAGGGCACGGTGTCAAAGACCGAGTGGTGGCCCGCGCCGGAGCTTACCGACTGGATCTACAGTCCGCTTTCGGGCGCCGATGCCGTCAATGCCCGTACCTTCGATAAGAATATGCGTCTCTCGCGCAGCAAGACTACCGCGGGCGTTAAGAGCCTGCTGCAGAGCGTTCAGGGCCAGGTGAGGGGTGCGCGCAAGGCGGCGAGCGACGAAAACTGGTTTAAGAACGTACCGTGTGTGGTCTCGGACGTGTTCCAGGCACTGTGGCGTGACAAGCCCGTGACGGCGCTCAAGGCCATGCTTGCCGTTGCCGAGGCGTTGCCCGATCGCTCGCTGGGCAGCTTGGATGGCCAAGCCCGTCGCCAGGCGGAGGTGGCCCTGCTGCGCCACGTCATCGACATCCTTATGAATGGCGCCCGCGCGCTCGACGTGTCGCAGGCGGCGACCGTGCCCGTGCTCGATGGCATTCGCACCAAGGTGGACAAGCGTAGCACCGCCTATGATTACGAGACCCACGAGGTCGACCGCGCGCCGCGCGCCCAGGTGCGCTTTGCGTCGCTTGCCGATGCGGCGGCTCTGCGCCCCGGCAGCTACGATGCCGTGCTGTTTGCCGATGTCGATCTGGACAGCTATCCGCTCTCGCACGAGGAGGGACCGCTGGCTACGCTGACGGCGAGCCTTGGTCGCGAGGGCGTGACGCTTGAGCCCGCGGCCCTGCTGCGCGTGCGCTTTGGTCACGCGATGCAAGCGTCGCGTGGTCCGGTTACGCTCGCCCGTGTGACCCACGATCGTCAGGCGCGCGAGTGCTATCCGGCGGCCGTGTGGACCGAGTTGCGTGCGCACGCCAAGGCCGCTGAAGCTGCTAAGGCCGCAGACGCCGACAAGGCAGCTGACGACGCTAAGGCCACTGGCGATGCTAAGGCCACTGGCGCCGACAAGGCGAAGTGCGTGGGTGAGGGCGATATCGTAAGGGACTTCGATCCCGCGGCAGGCGAAGGCCTCAAGCGCGAGCGCGTGACCTGTGAAGCCCCTCAGCATCTGAGTGCCGAGGCCGTGCCGTATTTGGTCCTGCGCCACCGCGACGGTGAGGGCGAGGACGCGCCGCTTGTGCCGCGCCTGACGTCCGCCTCGCAGATCGAGGCCTATTCCACCTGCCCGCTGTGCTGGTTTGTCTCGTATCGCGTCAAGCCCCAGTCTATCGACGCGGATTTTGGCAACATGGAGAAGGGCAACTTCGTCCACGACGTGCTGGAGCACCTGCATGCCCGTCTGCCCCAAGAGGGCATGGAGCGCGTGACGCCCGAGAACCTGTCGCGTGCACAGGAGCTGCTGCGCGAGGTCTTTGACGAGACCTTGACCGAGCATGCGGGTAAGCGCGGTACCGAGGGCCCGCTGGTGCCGCTCTCTCCAGTGGAGGAGCGCCAGGTGGCCGAGATCTTGCCGCAGCTGGAGGGCGTGCTTGCCTACGAGTCCGAGGCGCTCACCCCCTTCGCTCCGCGCTACCTGGAGTTTGCCTTTAATGAGCTTAAGGTCGAGTATGCCGGTTGGCCACTCGGTGGGCGCATCGACCGCGTTGACGTGGATGCCGCGCCGTGGTAATCGACTACAAGCATCGTTCGGGTGTCGAGGAGTTTAAGCTCGCCGACCCCACGGTGCGCGACGAGGAGTCGGGCGAGGCCCCCATCGACGACCCGCGCTGGCTGCCGCCCCATACCCAGACACTCATCTACGCCCAGGCCATGCGTCGGGCGCTGGGCCTAGATACCCGTGCTGCGCTCTATTTTTCGACCAAGGGCGGCAAGCCCGCGCTGCGTGGTGCGGCGAGCGCCGAGTTGCTCGAGGAAGAGCGCGGCGACGGTCGCATCCCGGGCCTCAAGAAGGGCTTTCCGGGCGAGGGCGGCAACATGGACTTCGATGCGCTGCTCGACCGCGTGGAGGCCGGCATTGCCGAGCGCTTGCACGAACTCGAGGCGGGGGAC
>CABRWN010000143.1 GCA_902474645.1 uncultured Collinsella sp. | reverse complement strand
ACAGGCGCCGATTCCGCGACCGTCCAGGCGGCCGTCGTCAAGGACGCGAAGGACTGGACGCTCGGTGAGCAGAAAGCCGTGGCCGAGGACATCGCCGCGAAGGGCGAGGCATCGCCTGCGTACGCCAAGGCGAAGGCCGCCATGGATGCCGGCATCAAGTTCTCGATGGAACTGACCGATGGACGGACCCTCAGATACCGCATTATCGGCATCAACCACGACGACCTTGTCGACGGTAGCGGCAAGGCGGGCTTGACGTTCCTTACCACCTCGAATAGCTTTGCTTCCCGCGTGAACGCCACGGACACCAACGCCGGCGGCTGGGAGAAGTCGGAGCTCCGTAAGGAAATGAACTCCGGTGAGATCTGGAACCTGATGCCCGTCGATTTCCAGTCCAAGGTGAAGGCCGTCAAGAAACTCACGAACAACGTCGGCGGCGGCAGCGCAAACAAGAATGCCGCCGTGACGGCGACCTCCGACAGGCTCTTCCTGCTCAGCTACTCCGAAATCGTCGAGACCCCATATAGCGATTGGTCTGACTATTCATGGATTGGACAAGAGGGAACCCAGTACGAGGCCTTCAAGGGCAAGGTGATGAATAGCCACTCGGGCAACCCTGCCATTGCCACAGGCGGCGGTTCGTGGGAGCGTTCGGTGCTTCCAGACAACTCTGTGCGCTTCCTCTATGTCGACAACCACGGCACTCCGTCGAGCAACATCTTTGCGTCGAGCTATGGTTACGTCTGCCCCGCCTGGTGTTTCTAGTTTCTTTTGGTAACCGCGCGAACGATTGTCGTCTTGAAGCATAGTTATCGGGTTGAGGAGAAAATGGGTCATACAGTGGCTCTTAGAGCGCCTGCCGCGCTCCTCCGCCAGTACCTCTGCGGCGTCCTCGTGTAGAGCCTCATCCTGCTTGGCGTTTCGAGTTCGGGAAGTACGCGGTGGGTGGATAATTGACTCACTCAGATGACGGCGCTGACGGGAGCGGCCATGGCGATGTGCGAGATTGCGGTCAAGTTCGATGAGGACGAAAGAGCTTCGATTCGGGATAATGCGGACGCCGCGGGCATGTCCTTTTCCGAGTTCGTGAGAAGGGCCGCGCTCGAGAAGGCTGAGGACATGGCGGACACCGAGGCCTACAACGAGGCCTTGGGCGGGGTCCGGCTTATAGCCGGATCCCGCTTTTCTATGGCTTTCATTCGTCTGTCTAAAGGTATGAAGCGGTTGACTCGATAGGAATGCGGGCAACGCCCGAAGCGGGCGTCATGGCTGGTCTCAGAGCGCCTGACTCTTTTCCCCCGCCGCTACCGTTGCCGCAGCGGCACGTTACGGGCTGATCGTTTCGCTCTAACGTACGCTCCTGCATGCAATATCAATCCCCATACGAAGGGAGTGTCGCATATGTATGCAGCGGCGCAGAACCTTCGGGGGGGGGTATCTCCTAGAGGTGCCCGCCTCCGAGCCCAATCTATCATCGAGTATGTCCTGATCATCGCGGTAATCGGCCTGGTCATCGTGTTGACGGGACCAGGCGTGGCCGGAGCCATCCGCAACCAGTTCAACCTGGTCGGCAACACGGTGAACAATGGGACGACCGGCGGCACCGAGGGAGGCGCGTCCGGCGGCGGCTCCACAGGCGCCGATTCCGCGACCGTCCAGGCGGCCGTCGCCAAGGAAGCGAAGGACTGGACACTCGACGAGCAGGAGGCGGTTGCCAAAGACCTCGCCAAAAACGGGACTTCGTCTCTCGCCTATGCCAAGGCAAAGGCTGCGATGGACGCTGGGACGAAGTTCTCGGTGAAGCTGACGGACGGCAAGACGCTGACCTACCGAATCATCGGTATCAACCACGACGAACTCGCGGACGGGTCCGGCAAGGCAGGTCTTACATTCTTTACAACATCAACGAATATCTCCTCACGCATGAATCCCGATGGCAAGACTATCGGCGGTTGGGAGAAGTCAGAGCTCCGCGGGAAAATTAACTCGGGTGAAATCTGGAACCTCATGCCCTCAGATTTCCAGTCCAAGGTGAAATCCGTCAGGAAGCTCACGAACAACGTCGACAGCGGTATCGAGAACAAGGACGCCGCCGTGACGGCTACCACCGACAAACTGTTCCTGCTTAGCTATTCGGAAATAGTTGATAACCCCGAAGTAACCGAAAATGGCGCTAAATGGCCGCCGAACAGTTGGCTCAGTAAAGAAGGGACTCAGTACGAAGTGTTCAGAACACCCGAGAATAAAAGTCAACTTGGGAATTCTTTGAGTAACGGCGACGCCTTTTGGGAGCGCTCTCTTCGTCCGACCTACTATAATCCGACGGATTTTCTTGATGTCCTTTCAGGAGGTTGGGCATCAAATGCTCAAAACGCAAAATATTCAAAGGTTGTCTGTCCCGCCTGGTGTTTCTAGCTTGTCTTCTAGCTTGTCTAGCGAAAAGCCCGCGCAAAGTCGTGCGGGCTTTTCTTTTGGCAACCAAACGAACGGTTTGAAGTTCGTGGCACAGGTAATCGGGTTGAGGGGAAATGGGGCCATGCAGCGGCTCTCAGAGCACCTGCCACACTCCCCTACGAGCTCCGTTGCCGCAGCGGCAAGACCGGTGCAGAAATCTGAAATAGCCCTACCCTCGAGCCGTATCTACAAACCCTGAGCGAAGGGAGCCGCATATGCATGCAGCGGCAAATTAACCTTCGGGGGGGGGTATCTCCTAGAGGTACTCTTCTCCGAGGGCAAAGTGTCATCGAGTACGTCCTGATCATCGCGATCATCGGCCTGGTCATCGTGTTCGCGGGACCCGGCGTGGCGGGAGCCATCCGAAACCAGTTCAACTTGGTCGGCAATACGGTGAACAACGGGACGACCGGCGGCGTAGAGGGAGGCGCGTCCGGTGGAGGCTCCGCCGGGGCCGATTCCGCGACCGTCCAGGCGGCCGTCGCCAAGGACGCGAAGGACTGGACGCTCGAGGAGCAGAAAGCGGTTGCCGAGGACATCGCCTCCAAGGGCGAGGCATCGCCGGCGTACGCCAAGGCAAAGGCCGCGATGGATGCGGGAACGAAGTTCTCGATGAAGCTGACGGACGGACAGACGCTCGAGTACCGTATCATCGGCATCAACCACGACGACTTGGCCGACGGCACCGGCAAGGCGGGACTGACGTTCCTCACCACCTCGACGGATATTTCGTCCCGCATGAACGCCATGAAAACCAGCGATGGCGGATGGGAGGCATCCGAACTCCGTGCGAAGATGAATTCGGGCGAGATCTGGAACCTGATGCCCGCCGATTTCCAATCCAAGGTTAAATCGGTTAGGAAGCTCACGAACAACGTCGGCGGCGGTAACGCGAACAAGAATGCCGCCGTGACGGCTACCTCCGACAAGCTGTTTCTGCTCAGCTACTCCGAGATCGTCCCCACCTCCTATTGGGCTTCCGACTACCCCTGGAGCTCCTCCGAGGGAACCCAGTACGAGGCCTTCAAGGGCAAGGTGATGAATAGCTATTCGGACAACCCTGCCATTGCCAGTGGCAGCTATTGGTGGGAACGTTCGGTGCGTCCGGACCACTCTACGTTCTTCCTCCGTGTCCACGCCGGCGGCGATCCGGCGATCAGTGACAATGCGACGGTCTCGAATTGCGTCCGCCCCGCCTGGTGCTTCTAGCCTCAGCTGTTAAGCCCGCACAGGCTGTGCGGGCTTTTCTTTTGGCAACCAAACGAACGATTCTCGTCTTGAAGCATAGTTGTCGGGTTGAGGTGAAATGGGGTCATACAGCGGCTCTCAGAGCGCCCGCCGCACTCCCCCGCCATTACCCCTGCGGCGTCCTCGTATAGAGCCCATCCCGCTTGGCGTTTCGTTGCAGCAGCCCACTTGTCCACCGATCAAGTGAACTACTGGAATAAATACAGCGACACGCTTGTTCACTATAGTCGCTATATCTGTGTAAATCGCCGCGATAAATACAGCCCGTACTCGGCTGTATACCAGCTACGCGTATGTAGATTCACATCGCGTTAATAAATCGGCTCAAGCGCGTGCAAAACGCGCAAGTAGCCGCAAAAGGCGATTATCGCGTAGGTAGATTTTTGGCACCCTGTTGATTAATCAAAATTAAGCAATTGCTTAAAACAAAAAAGGTCAGGCACTAGGTGCCTGACCTGCAAACTTCTGGTCGGGACGACTGGATTCGAACCAGCGACCCCTTGACCCCCAGTCAAGTGCGCTACCAAGCTGCGCCACGTCCCGAAGCTTTTGTTTGTTGCTCTGCTCTCGCTCGCAACAGGGAGTATATTAACCCGAAACTTTAGACTTGTGCAAGAACTTTTTTACAATTTTTGAAGCAAGTCCAAAATTGTATCTGCGAGCTGGGGTTTTGTTAGTACGGGAAGTTCTTGCGTACCCGTTGTGCTCACAATCCAGGCCTTGTTGGTGTCGGTCCCAAAGCCCGAATCGGTGCGTGAGACATCGTTGGCGATTATTACATCGCACCCCTTGCGGGCCAATTTGCGCTCTGCGTACTCGACAACGTTATCGGTCTCGGCCGCAAATCCGATCACGCATCGCTCGCCCTTCTGGCGCGAGAGCTCGGCCAAAATATCGACCGTCTCGACCAGTTCGATGCGATCCAGGCGCTCGTTGGCCTTTTTGAGCTTATGGTCCGCAGGGGCCGCGGGGGTGTAGTCGGCGACGGCGGCCGCACAAATTGCCGCATCGGCCGTCTGGAAGGCGCTCAGGGCCGCCTGGAGCATCTCTGCGGCGGTCTGCACGCGCACGCACTCCACGCCGCAGGGCACATCGAGTGATGTCGGTCCCAACACGAGCGTGACCGCAGCGCCGCGGCGTGCGGCCTCCCCCGCCAGGGCGATGCCCATCTTGCCCGAAGAGCGGTTGCCAATGAATCGCACGGGGTCGATCGGCTCGTGCGTGGGACCGGCGGTAATTACGATGCGCTTACCCGCCAGGTCCTGTGGCGCGGGGTTGAGCACCTCACAGACAGCCTCTACGATGTCCTCGGGCTCGCTCATGCGTCCCGTGTCCACGTCGCCGCAGGCAAGGTAGCCGCTGCCCGGACCCACCACATGGACACCGCGCTCGCGCAGCGTGGCCATGTTGGCCTGCGTCGCCGCCGCCTTCCACATGCCGTTGTTCATAGCGGGTGCGATCACGATGGGTCGCGGCGTCGCAAGCAGCGTGGTGGAGATGAGGTCATCGGCGACGCCGTTGGCCATCTTGGCGATGATATTGGCCGTCGCGGGCGCCACGACCACCAGATCGGGCTCCTGCGCCAGCGAAATGTGGTGGATGGGGTCGGAGGGATCGTCGAATAGGCCCACCGCGACCGGCTCATTGGTGAGTGCGCGGAAGGTAAGCGGCCCCACAAACTCGGTGGCATGCTCGCTCATAACGACCTTGACGCGCGCGCCGCGCTTTTGCAGCAGGCGCACGATATTGCACGACTTATAGGCGG
>CABRWN010000142.1 GCA_902474645.1 uncultured Collinsella sp. | reverse complement strand
TGGGCCTATGCCGGAATCTCTCCCACAGAAACCACCGAAGAGCCCTTTTTAATCACACGGCTCATGCCGGCATTCAAAGCGTTGGTCTTGGTGATGATTGCGAACGATCCGCCAATCAATAAGACGAACGCAACGACGTCGGCAGCCTCCTGGATGCCCTTAGTGGGCGCTTGCAGGACCGCGAAGATATCCTGACCCAGATTGATGGTCTCGCCGGTCTCGGAATCGGTGTAGTTCTTATCGACCTGTTCATAGGTTCCAGCAACGGCGACTTCGCGCTCGCCCGCCGCTGTCGAAATCGTCTTGCGCTGATACTGACCCGAGGGAACGATCCAAGTCAGGACCGCAAAGACAACGATCAGCAAGAACATGATCGTATAGACATGCGGTAATTTGAACTTAAAACGTCTGTTTGTCTTCTTCGCCTTCGTATCTGACATAGATACCTCCAAAGAACTCGAGACTGCATCGCATCTCGCTTCAACGCTTGCATAAGGCAAACGTTCTATGACGTTCTATAGATTACCAGCAGCTTTTCCCGTCATCAAGATAATTTCAAACTGATTGCCGCAACGCGGTTGAACGGTCGCGTTCGCGCCGTGAACGGTATGGAAGCGCCCGGTGAGATGATCCACCGGGCGTTTCCATTCGCAATGTCCTAGATGTCAAAAACGTAGCGAGACCCAACGATCCGCTGACGACCGATGATAAACGGCCGCCGTTGCTCATCGAAAAAGAAGGCTTCCATATAAAACAAGGGTTCGCCAACGGGAACCGCCAGCAACCGAGCGACCTCGGGCGATGCGCACGCGATCTCGAGCGTGCACGGGTCGGTAAACGCGGGCATGCGGCCAGTCTGGTTGCGCACGAACTCAAAAATGGATTGGTTAGATAGAGGCGCCGTTGATAGATAGGCGTTGTCCTCGTAAACGTATATGTTGTTCTCAAGCATGACGGGGACGCCATCGGCAGTACGCACACGCTCGACGCAAATCAAGTCAGTTCCAACGGGAACACCAAAGAACTGTGCTTCGGTAGAATCCGCCGGCAGTATCTTTCTCGAAATGACACACGCCCCCGGTTCCATTCCGTTAACGCGGCATGCGTCCGAAAAACTCTGGACGTCATCCTTCTGGCGAATCTTGCGCTTGAGCTTGGGGGCATTGACGAACGTGCCTTTCCCCTGTCGCTTCGTTAGATAGCCCTGCTGGACGAGCTCCTCAATAGCGCGTCGCACGGTAACGCGGCCAACTTTATAGCTCTCAGCCAATTCGAATTCGTTGGGTATCCGCGCGCCTGCCTTGTAGGCGCCGGAGTTGATTTCGTTTTTAATGATATCAATGACCTGTTGGTACAGCGGTATCGCTGCTTTACCGTCAGTTAGCCCTTCAGTCGGTGGCATATACCCTCTCCCAGCACAATTAAGTCAAAAGCGGGCTCAAGGGCATTCAACAAGCCCTTAAGCCCGCATTAGCATAAAGTATGCTTGCTGCCGCACCAAAATGTCGGGTATTTACTCATCTGACCCGAAAAACGCGCAACTACCGCGCTCCTAAGAAAGCGTGAGCAGCTCCGGCAGCTGGTCGATAATCTTGTCCGCGGCATCCTGGCTAAAGCCAAAGCGTTCCTCGCGCTTGGCAATGACCGTCAGGCCGGCTCGCTTACCCGCGGTAATGCCCGGAACGGAATCCTCAACGCAGCAGCAACGATTCGCGGGCAGCCCCAGCAGGTCCAGCGCATGCAGGTAGATGTCGGGCTCGGGTTTGCTCTCCTTAAACTGCTCGCCGCTCACCACATACTCAAAGGCATCAGACAGCCCGCATGCGTTGAGCACTTCCTCGATGCTAACCATGGGAGACGAGCTGGCAAGCGCCACGCGAACGCCACGGCGCGGCAGCTCTCGAATCGTATCCACGGCGCCTGGGTTAATCAAAGCCTGATAGTCACGCGGACGCTTATGCGCCCACTCGTCCCAACGGGCCAACGCCTCCTCGCCAGTGAAGTGTCCCTTACCGGCGCGCTCAAACCAATCGACCAGCATATGCAGGAAGAACTGATGCGAGGTACCGACCTGCCCATTCAACTCCTCTTGAGTCAGATTAAGTCCAAGCTCCTTGGCAAACGCGGCAGTCTCGCCCAAGTAGTAATACTCGGTATCGACAATGACGCCGTCCATGTCAAAGATAACGGCGTCGAACGGAAATGCGGACACGGCACCCTCCCTAACAAAAGGACGCCCGCAAGCAGGCGCCCGAGCCATGCATTAATCGGCGATTCTAACCCAGCAGCTTATCCAGCGCCACCGCAATGCCATCTTCGTTGTTATCGGCGGTCACCATCTGGGCTACAGCCTTAACCTCTTCAACGGCGTTACCCATGGCAACACCGGTGCCGGCCCACTCAATCATGGACTTGTCGTTCTGGCCGTCGCCAAACGATACGACCTCACTGGCATCGATGCCGAGCTTGGGCAGGGCACCCTCGAGTGCGCGGGCCTTGTCGATACCGGGCGCCGTGTACTCAAAGTACCAGTCGGCCGTAAACATGCCCGAAAGCGTCTGCTTAAAGGGCGCATACATCTCCTCGTAATGCGCCTGCAGGTAGGCCGGATCGCCCGCCGTCAGCAGCTTGTCCACGGGATAAGCATCAGCGACCTCATGCAGGCTCTCCACCTCGCGAATCTTAAGATCGCACGCATCGCGCTCGTATTTGACGATGTTTTTCTGCGAGCCGTCAGGCAGCGTGATCATGCAGTGATACGAATCCACGACATGCAAATCGCGACCGAGCGAAATCATAGGGATCACGTCAAAATTACGCAGGTGATCAATCAGACGGTGCAGCTCGTCAGCCGGCATAGCCTGGTCAAAAAGAACCTCATCGGTCTGAGCGTCGACCACATGCGCGCCATTGAAAGCGACTAGCAGACCGTCATGGTTTTGAAGGTCGAGCTCCTGCGCCAGAGCATGTAGTCCCCATGCGGGACGGCCCGAAGCCAAAATGAGCTTAATGCCCGACTCCTGCGCCGCGAGCAGCTTTTCGCGCGTGCGCGGGCTGATGACCTTTTGGTCGTTGGTGAGCGTACCGTCGATATCCATCGCGATGGCTTTGATTGCCATATATGCCTCCCTGTCATTGAACAACCTTGTCTGAGCCATCATACAGAACACCCATCGCGACTCCGTTTACAACGGGCAAAAAGTCATATTGTCTCGAACATGAACGGCGCGTAGTCGTGAAGCTTTATCGCGCAGGTCATATACGTCTGCTAGCGACGCTCATCCGTCGGTGCGCCGTCGACGATCGCGATGCCCGCCGAGGCACCCAACGCGCTGGCGCCGGCCTCGATGAATGCGCAAGCCTCTTCGTAATTATGGATACCGCCCGCCGCCTTGATTGCCACGGCATCGCCGAGCACCTCGTGCATCAGCCGCACGTCCTCGAGCTTAGCACCGCCAAAGCTTCTACCGGTCGACGTCTTAAGGAATCCCGGCTTGGCCTCCAGCGCGATCTCGCATACACGGCGCTTGGCGGCGTCGTCGCCGTCCAGCTTGCACATCTCGACGATTACCTTGTCAGTGATGCCATGCGCGCGACAAAAATCAGCAATGGTAGTCATCTCGCGCTCGATGGCATCAAAATCGCGGTTCTCGACCGACTCCTGATTCAAAACGTAGTCAATCTCGGTAAAGCCACACGCAGCGTATTCCTCAAACCTCGCAAGCTTCTCCTCAAGCGTCATAGTGCCCTGGGGAAAGTCGATAGCGCCGGCAAGGATGATGTCAGAGCCCTCGAGCATGACGCGGCCCGTCTCGTACTCCTGCAGGTTCGCAAATACGCAGCGAAAGTTGTACTTTAACGCCTTCTCGACATACTGCTCAAACGTGTCCTCGGGGGCATCGATATAGTCGATGTATTTATTGATGGGTTTGGCAAGCGTCATGCTGGGCCTCCTTGTTCGGGGCTGACAACCGATTCGTGGTTTCACGCGAAAAACCACGTTCAATGTACGCCCGACATGCAAGGACAGCGTCCGCATTCCGACAAGTGGTATGAAATTAGCTGTAAACGTATATTTACAGACAGCGAATGGCACCGCACGCGGATGCCGACAGCAAGACATCCCCCCCCCTCAATACGCCCTCATGCCCCTTTACTGTTTGCGACCAGAAATGATGAGCTGCACAACGTCGTTAGCGGTCGAATTCGACCTCTGACGACGTCACGCGACTCATCGTATCCGACCGACAACAGAAAAGGGGCACGTTCGCATAGCGTGGCGCGTGACGGTTGCAAAACCACCCCATTTGAAACAAACGCAAAAAAGTACTTGCAAAGACGCGTTCCGACATATAAGTTGATAAAAGACCGCCGTTGCGGTTTTAAGTAGATCGAGCATATGAAGTTTGAGTTTTAGCGTGTAAGAGAAAGAAGATCGGCAAAGTACAACCCCAAACGCAATGACAACTTAATGAGGTAACTGCCACATGTGAGGCACCCAGGGCATTGCTGTCTCGATTTTGAGCACGATGCCTTCCGCCTTGCATGGGCCGTTCCATCCCGCCCCTGCAGCAACTGCCTCACGGGCTCATTGAAAACCGCATAGCACCCCAACGTCAGCACATCACCCACGGCAAGCACATCACTCACGACAACCAACACATCAACAAACAGCACGAACATCAACCGATTGGAGAAGCTATGACAAACCACCACGCTGAAGACGGCGATAAGAAAAGCATTCTGGATGCCCGCATTGAGCGAGCATATGCAAACGAATATGACGCCGCCTTTGCCGCCGCGACCATCAAGAACTACGCGTCGCTACCGCTCGCGACGATCTTGGCCGACCACCCTCAACTGCTGAAGCGCTGTACAAAGATCATGGGCGACCCCGACATTCGCAAGCTGACAGACCCCTATGCCCCAAAACGCGACAACGATTCGTACGTTCTTACCGTAGGCTGCCTAGCCCATATGCTTACGGCGCTCGACACGAAACTCAAGCTCGAATGGGAACCCGACGAGCGTCATGAACTCGAAAGCAAGCGGAACACCCTGCGCACCGCACTGTTCCTTCCGTTGGACGGCCTCAAGCGCTGCAACGTCGAGCTCAATACACAGGCGCGGCAAAAGCCCGGGACCACAGGGCGGAAAACTCCAAGACCCCATGCGGCCATCGTCGACCGCAACCGATATAACCGCATGACCGCGCATTTTTCTGCCGAGGGAGCAGCCATAAGGACGCTGATCGACCTGCTGTGCCTCCTGAGCATCAACGAGCTATTTGAGGGCTATCTCGCCCTTGTTCCCGCGACGGCACCCAAGTCGGTAGCAAAGATCATCGAGACCTGCAGACGCCAGTTTGAGCGCCATCGCAATGGCAGCGAGATGAACGCCAGCATCGCGCAGTACTACGCGGCTCATTACAAAAATGACGGATGTGCCCCTGTCGAGCATCAGCTGCGGCTCGCCTACAC
>CABRWN010000141.1 GCA_902474645.1 uncultured Collinsella sp. | reverse complement strand
TGGCTCGCGAGAGTGCTCGTTCTAAGGATACGGCTAAGCCTGGCATCAAGGAAGTTGCGGCGGTGGCGGGGGTTTCGCCTACTACGGTATCTCGTGTGCTTAATAATCGTGGCTATATTAGCCAAGAGACCCGCGATAAGGTCCATGCCGCGATGAAGCGCATCAACTATACGCCCAACGATATCGCTCGTGCCATGCTCAACGGTCGCCTGAATCTTATCGGTATGATCGTCCCCTATGTCAGCAGTCCGTTTCATGCCCAAGTGGTTCAAGTCATTGAGCATACCCTGGCCGAAAACGGTTTTAAGATGCTGCTGTGCAATAGCGCCAATCGACCCGAGCTTGAGCGCTCTTATATCGACATGCTTCGACGCAATATGGTTGATGGCGTCATCGTCAACTCGCTTAATATCGGTGCCGAGGCGTATGCCGAGATGGGCTTGAGTCTGGTTGGTATCGACTGCGACCTTGGCGAAGCCTCTGTTCAGATTGCGAGCGACAGCTATAGCATCGGCGAACTTGCCACGCGTCGCCTGATCGATGACGGGTGTTCGCGCATCTTGTGCCTGCGCAACAATAGCCGTATGCGTATGCCTGCCAATAAGCGTACCGATGCCTACCACGATGTTGTGGAGCAGGCTGGTTTGCCCGCGCTTGTCCGTGAGGTCGAGTTCGTTAAGTCCGACGACGAAAAGAGTGCGGTCGTTGCAAAGATTCTCGATGAGAACCCCGATATTGACGGCATCTTTGCGGGAGACGACACGATGGCGGCCATCTGCCTCAACGTGATGAAGCAGCGCGGCTTGAGTGCTCCGGACGATATTAAGGTCGTGGGCGCGGATGGTGCCCGCCGCACCATGACGTTTATGCCTGACTTAACAACCGTACGCCAAGATATCGATCGCATCGGTGAGCTCGCGGCGCAATCCATCATCGCTCTTGTTAACGGTGAAAAGCCCGAATCGAATATCAAGCTCCCCGTTGAACTCATTGAGGGCAAAACCGCGTAGTTCATCCCGTGCCAAAAGAATCCCTCAAACACCTCTGATGACCGTTCGCCGGCATATGTCAACCGTTTGCCGACGACTGGAACTGCGAAAAGACGTATTGGTGTGAAAACGTTTGACATATGAAAACGATTGACATATCTTGCAGTTGTACCGAGTTAGTATCTCGTGAGAAAGGAAGTCTCGGATGCACAAGGTGTATTACCAGCCTGAGGGAATTTGGGTAGGCGACATCATGCCGTACGGCGAGGACGGCACGTTCTATCTCTATCATCAGCGTGACACGCGAAACCCCGGACCTTTCGGAGAGCCGTTTGGCTGGGCACTCGCGACAACCAAGGACTTCGTCAATTACAAAGACTTTGGCGAGAGCCTTGAGCGTGGCGGCGACGAGGAAGTCGACCAGTATGTTTATGCCGGCACGGTGTTTAAGGTGGGCGACAAGTACCATGCGCTCTACACTGGTTGCAATCGCGATAAGGTCAAGGCACGCTTGATGAAGCAGGTTCTTCTTCACGCAACGAGTGACGACGCCGTCAAGTGGGAGAAGAACATCGCCGAGACGCTGCTTCCGCCCCAGGAGGGTTACGATGACCGCAACTGGCGCGATCCCTTTGTGCTTTGGGATGAGGAGAACGAAGAGTACATGCTCATCCTCGGCACGCGTGTGGGCGAGGACAAGCGTCTGATGACCGGTCGTCTGGTCAAGTTCACCTCCAAGGACCTGGATACCTGGGAGTTCCAGGGCGACTGGTGGAATCCGGGCCTGTACACCATGTTCGAGATGCCTGATCTCTTTAAGATGGGCGACTGGTGGTATCTGGTGTTCTCCGAGTACAGTGATGGCAACAAGACCCGTTACCGCATGTCTCGCTCTATCAACGGTCCTTGGATCACTCCTGCGGACGATTCCTTCGATGGCCGCGCGTACTATGCCGCGCGTACCGCATTTGATGGCGAGCGCCGCGTTCTCTTTGGTTGGGTTCCTACGCGTGACGAGGGCGGTGACCCCAGCTCTTACCTGTGGGGTGGCACCTTTATGCCTCTCGAGATCGTTCAGCGTGCTGACGGAACGCTCGGCACCAAGCTCCCCGACAGCATGCTTGGCGCCTTTGGCGAGGCTAAGGCAGTCGAGGCCTTTGAGCTTTCCTGCGAGTCGGGCAAGGTCGAGCAGGTGCTCGCCGCGGATGCCGGTTCCACCTATATGCTCGATGCCGACATTGAGCTCGCCGGTGACGCTGCCGGCTTCTCGGTGAAGCTTGCCGAGGACGCCGAGTCCGGTCTTGCCTATGAGTTCCGCGCCAACCTGCGTGAGGGCAAGCTCGAGTTTACGGCGGCCCCCCAGTATCCGTGGTTCCAGGTCAACAACATGGGCCTCGAGCGTCCGTTGTTCTTTAAGGGCGAGGGCACTCATCATGTGCGCCTGGTCGTTGACGACGATATCGCGACCATCTTTGTCGATGATGTTGCGCTTAACGCGCGCTTCTGCAATAAGCAGGGCCAGGGTGTGGCGCTGACGGTCACCGACGGTACGCTCAAGTGCGCAAATGCAACGATCGCGTCTCTGTAATGGCATCAAAACGTCTTATGATTTCGTAAAGGAATGGAGAGGAACATGGACTACAAAGTAGTGTCTCAGCAAGTCGTCGATAACGTCGGCGGTTTGGAGAACATCGAGGACGCCACGCATTGCGTTACGCGTCTGCGTCTGGTGCTCAAGGATACGAGCAAGTACAACAAGGCCGAGCTCGAGAACATCGATGGCGTCAAGGGCGTGCTGTACAACAGCGGCCAGCTCATGATTATCTTCGGTACCGGTACCGTCAACAAGGTCTACGATGAGTTTATGGCTCTGACGGGCGTTAAGGAGATCAGCGCTTCCGAGGTCAAGGGCGCCGAGGCGGACAAGAAGGGCAAGTTCTTCTCGGTCCTCAAGGTATTCTCGGACATCTTTATCCCCATCATTCCCGCCTTCGTCGGCGCCGCTATCATCATCGGCCTTAAGTCGCTGATCGTTGCCAACGGCCTCTTTGGCATGGAGGGCAGCCTTGCCGATCACAGCGAGTTCCTCAAGAACCTCGCAAGCTTCTTTGCCATTATCGCCACCACGTTTGACTACCTGCCTGTCCTGGTTATGTACAGCGCGGTGAAGCGTTTTGGCGGTAACCCGATTCTGGGCATCCTCGTCGGTATCGTCATGGTTCACCCGAGCCTTATGAACCGCAACACGTTCGTTATGGACCCGACGGGTGCTGAGTACTGGAACTTTGGTCCGCTCTCCATTCCCATGGTTGCTTTCCAGGGCGGCGTGTTCCCTGCAATCCTGACTGCCTGGTTTATGGCCAAGGTCGAGAAGATTGCCCAGAAGTACATTCCCGAGGTCGTTTCGTTCGTCTTTGTTCCGACCGTTACCCTGATTCTTGCTAACGTCGCCCTGTTCACCGTGTTCGGCCCGCTCGGTAACCTAATCGGCGACGTCCTTGCCGGCGTAATCGATATCCTGTACAACAGGATGGGCGTCTTCGGTGCCTTTGTTTTTGCCGCATTCCTGCAGCCGCTCGTCGTTACCGGTACGCATCAGTTCATCCAGGGTATCGAGGCAAACCTCGTTGCCACGACTGGCTTCAACTACATCCAGGCAATCTGGTCGGTTTCCATCATCGCCCAGGGCGGCGGCGCCATCGGCATGTACCTCATTCACAAGAAGCATTCCAAAGAGCGCAACATCTGCATGTCGTCCTTTATCCCGACGCTGGTCGGAATCTCCGAGCCCGCTATCTTTGCTGCAAACATGCGCTATTCGATCATTCCGTTCATCTGCGCATGCATCGGTGCAGGCTGCGGCGGTGCCTTCGTCAAGCTCTTTGAGGTGCGCGCTATCGGTCAGGGTCTGACCGGCGTGCTTGGCCTGCTCATCGTCACGCCCGAGACCCTCGTGTGGTATGTGGCTGGCAATCTCATCGCCTTTATCGTGCCGATCGTCTTGATCTTTGCCTACAACAAGGCAAAGGGCGTGCCGACCACCGATGAAGAGGGCGCTGGCGCTGGCTTCGACGTTAGCTTCTAGTTGAGCCGTTCAGTGTAATCTGAGGATAAGTCCATTTGAGGAAGGGCGTTCGACTCGTGTGAGTCGAGCGTCCTTCCCTATAGACGAGAAAGTCAATGGCGATGTTAAATCAAAAAAACAAGGTGATGCGTGCGGACTATGAGCAGTGGCGAGCTGGACAGGATGAGACGGCGGCTCGCATCGCGTCCGACCCCGATAGGCTTCTGTTCCATGTGGAGCCTGAGCTTGGCTGGCTCAATGACCCCAACGGTTTGGTGCAGATTGGTGATATATATCACATCTATCATCAATACGATCCGTTCGATGCTGCGCATGGCGGTCCAGTGCTTTGGAACCATCTGACGACAAAGGATTTTGTGACGTACGAGAATCACGGCCCAGCGCTGTTCCCCGATTCCGATTTGGATTCGAACGGAGCGTATTCTGGTTCTGCCTTTGTACGTGATGGCAAGATTCACTACTTCTATACCGGCAACGTCAAGCATTTTGACCGCGATGATTACGACTACGTGTTGACGGGCCGTGAGCAAAACCAGATTCATATGGTTGCCGAGAATCCCGATGAATTGGGCGAGAAGTGCATAGCTGTTGGACCGGCCGATTACCCCGACGATATCGGTACGCACGTGCGCGACCCCAAGATCCTTGAGCACGATGGTATCTACTACATGGTTCTGGGCGCTCGTACGAAAGACGACCGTGGCTGCGTGCTTGTCTATACCTCGCGCAATCTTGAGGACTGGAGCTATGCGACGAGCATTGAGTTGGGCGAGAAGTTTGGCTTTATGTGGGAGTGCCCCGATCTGTTTGAACTCGATGGCGAGCTTGTTCTCGTTTGCTGTCCGCAGGGTGTGCCTGCCGATGGTTGGCGTTACCGCAATCCGCATCAGTGCGTGTGGTTCCCCATCGAGGCCGATTGGGAGGCGCCGAGCTTTAAAATCGTCGGGCAGGGCATGCCCCCGATGGTCGATGCCGGTTTTGATTTCTATGCTCCGCAGTCCTTTGAGGATGCTGCAGGCCGGCGTTTGATGATCGGATGGTCGGGTTGCCCCGACGCGACAGCAGAAAACCCGACGGTGGCGCGCGGGTGGCAGTGCGCGTTGACGGTGCCGCGAGAGCTGAGCATGCGCGATGGTAAGCTCTGCCAGCAGCCGGCGCACGAGATTGAGAGGATGCGCGGCGGCTGCGTTCGTGCTGTAGGCGAAGAGACCGTCGAGGAGCCGGGACGCCTGTTTGATGTCGTGGTTTCCTGTGAGGGCGCCAAGATGGTCGAGCTCGAAATCCGCAAGGGTGTCTTTGTGCGCTATGCAGACGGGATGCTTACCCTTGATATGGGTGGCGAAGGCTATGGGCGCGACCAGAGGTCGATCAAGCTCGGTGGGCTTCACGACCTGCGCGTGCTTTCAGACACTACGATGGTCGAGATTTTTGCC
>CABRWN010000140.1 GCA_902474645.1 uncultured Collinsella sp. | reverse complement strand
ACCAGTGGAGCCGCCCGTCGAGCCACCGGTCGTACCGGTGCCGCCGGTGGTGTCGCCGCCCGTGGTCTCGGTGGTCGTGGTCGTCGTTGTCGTCGTTGTGGTTTCCTCTTCGTCCTCGTTCTCGTCCTTGTCGTCGTTCTCCGTCTTCTTGGTGTTGTTGGTGCCGTAGAACTTCCAGACGCTGTTGTTCTTGTAGGTGGGCGCCGTTCCGGTCGCAAACTCCTCGCGCTCGGTACCGGTCAGAACGGTGTTCATAAACCGCTTAAAGACAGGCAGGTTGGTGCTGTCGCCCAGCAGGTCTGTGCCGTATTTTTGGATGGGAATCTCGCCCGCGGAATAGCCGGTCCACAGGGCGCACGCCAGCTGCGGGGTATAGCCGCAGAACCACAGGTTGGTGGTGTTGTCGGTGGTGCCCGTCTTGCCGGCATAGGGCTGGTTGACGCTCAGGGCGCCGGCAGCACCCGTACCGCCGCCCTTCATGACGCCGGACAGAACATCGGTGACCGCGGCGGCCTCGCCCTCGGTAAGTACCTGTGAGGGATTGTCGGTGTGCTGGTACAGCACCGAACCGGTGCGAGAGTCAATCTCGGTGATGGCGATCGGCTGGCGATAGTAGCCGCCGTTGGCAAACGTCGCGTAGGCGGCGGCCATCTCGAGCGGCGAGATCGAGCCGGTGCCGAGGGTCATGACGGGAACGTCCTCGATGTTGTCCTTGGCGGGATCGATGCCGAGCTTTTTGACGAGCGAGATGATCTTGCTGTTGCCGACGGCTTCCGCCACCTGGATGTAGCCGGTGTTGGAGGAGTATGCCGTCGCCTGCTTAAGCGTGATGTTGCCATAGCTATGGTTGGCGTAGTTTTGGACCTCGGTCGTGGTGCCCTTGGCCTTGAGCGGCGAGTTGCAGTTGAGGGTGACGTTGGGGTTCATGCCGTTTTGGATGGCAGTTGCCAGCGTAAAGGCCTTAAAGGTGGAGCCGACGGGACGCTTGGCCGTGGCATGGTTTACGTGGTTCTCGTCGGCGTTGTAGTCATAGCCGCCCACCATGCACTTGATGTAGCCGGTCTTGGGGTCGACGACGACCATGCCCATGTCCAGGCCGTCGAGTGAGAGCGTGTCGAGCTGCTCGCGGACGGCATTCTCTGCCACCTGCTGCATCGTGGGGTCGATGGTGGTCTTGACGGTCAGGCCGCCCTTAAAGAGCACGTCGGTCGAGAACTCCTGCTCCAGCAGCTGCTTAACATAGGCGACAAAGTAGGGCTGCGAGTATACGTCGACGCCGCTGCCCGAAATCTCGGTCACGTTGAGGGTGATGGGCTCGGCCTGTGCGGCATCGTGCTCCTCCTGGGTGATGTGGCCCAGGCGCAGCATGTTGTCGAGGACCTTGTTGCGGCGAGACAGTGCCAGGTCGGGGTTGACCGTGGGGTCGTACTGCGAAGGCGAGTTGGGAAGGCCGATGAGCAGCGCGGCCTCGCTCAGGGTGAGGTCGGCGGCGCTCTTGGACAGGTAGGTCTCGGCTGCGGCCTCGATGCCGTAGGCGCCGTGACCGTAATAGATGGTGTTGAGGTACATCATGAGGATCTCGTCTTTGGAGTACATGTCCTCCATCTTGATGGCGATGTAGGCCTCGCGCACCTTACGCTCGATGGTCGAGTCGAACTGCTCCTCCTGCAGAATGGTGTTGCGCACCAGCTGCTGGGTGATAGTCGAGGCGCCTTCGTGCCCGCCGCCGAGGGTTGCCACCGCAGCACGCGCGATACCCCACAGGTCGATACCGCCGTGCTCGTAGAAGCGCTCGTCCTCGACGTCAACGGTGCCCTGCAGCACGTAGGGGGAGACCTCGTCCTTGGTGATGGACTTGCGGTTTTGCGTGTAGAAGCTCGCGATCTTGTTGCCGTTGCAGTCGACGATCTCGGTGGGCTCGCTCACCAGATACGCGTTGGCGTCGGTGTAGTCGGGCAGATCGGACAGCCAGCGGTTGACGTTGCCGACCATGCCGATGCCAAATGCCACGCCCGCGATAAGCAAAAAGCCCAAAAACGAGAGCAGGATTATGGGCAGGGCATGCGTCTTTGAACGGCTGCGTCCCTGTCGTTGGCGAGGACCCATATATTGACCTCCAGGTATGTCGTGCCGGACGGCGGATGTGCCGTCGGGGCAGGATGGACATAAGTTATTACACGATAAACCAAACGGGGCGCGCGAGGCCTCGTGTATGCTGGAAGGCGGCATTTTTCAGAGTGAATGCATACCTTGGTAAGGAGTTTGTCGATGGCGATTCGGACGATGGGGCCGAGCGGGCAACACAAGACTGGATTGGATGCTGCCGGTGCGGCGCTGCCCGAGCTGCTGGCGCCGGCGGGCGGGCTCGACCAGATGCTTGCGGCCATCGCCGCGGGCGCCGATGCCATCTATGCGGGGTTGGGCGGCTTCAACGCCCGCGTGAGCGCCCATGGCTTTACGGATGACGAGTTTGCGCGCGGTTGTGCCGTGGCGCATGCTCATGGCGTGCGTGTGTACGTGACGCTCAACGTGTTCGTGTTTGACGATGAGCTGTCCGACGCGGTGGCGCTGGGAGCTCATGCACTGGAGCTGGGCGCCGATGCTCTGATTGTGGCCGATGCCGGGTTGGCCTGCGCGCTGCGCGCGGCGATTCCCGGGGTCGAGATTCACCTGTCCACGCAGGCAGTCGCTCAGAGCGAGGCTGCCGTGCGGCTTGCCGCCGACGAGCTGGGGGTCGAGCGCGTGACGACGGCACGCGAGCTGACGGTCGACGAGATTGCGGCGCTATGTGCCACGGGCGTGCCCATCGAGGTATTCTGCCACGGTGCGATTTGCATCGGCTATTCGGGGGCGTGCGAGTTCTCGGCCCTGCGGCGTGGGCGCTCGGCGATGCGCGGCGACTGCACACAGCCGTGCCGTCTGGCGTACGACCTAGTGGACGAGGCGGGGCAGAGTGTTGTTGCTGTCGAGGGAGATCGCCTGCTGTGCCCGCGCGACTATCTGGGTATTGCGCATCTGCCCGAGCTTGTAGATGCCGGCGTGGCGTCGCTCAAGATCGAGGGGCGCATGAAGAACCCCGATTACGTATTCAACGTGGTGCGGGTGTGGCGCCGGGCACTCGATATGCTGTGCGCCGGCGCGTGGGACCCCGGTGCCGTGGAAGAGCTTGAGCGCGAGCTGGGAAGGTCGTTTAACCGTGGGTTTACCGATGCGTACCTGCGAGGGCGTTCGGGTGCCGAGCTGATGAGCTTTGAGCGCGCAATTAACCAGGGCGTGCGCGTGGGGCGCTTGGTCGCTGTGGGCCACGAAGAGGTGACCGTTGAGCTCGACGCCGCCGTGGCGGCGGGTGACACGCTCGAGATTCGGTTCTATCCGGGTGTCGACGCGCGTCCCGATGTGCCCAAGCGCTGGCCGCAGGTGCCCTGCCCGGTGGATGCCGCAGCGGGGAAGCGCGTCGTCGTGCATTGCAAGCGTAAGGTGGACACGGGCTGCGAGGTGTACCTGATTCGCAGCGCCGGCGTGTTGGATCAGACGGCGGCGGTGTTGGAGCGCATGCGGGCCGAGGCGGATGCGATTGCGCCCGTTGCGCGTGCCGTTGAGGTGCTGCCCTTTGAGGGCGTTACGGTGGATGGCGGTGCGTCGACGGAGTTGGTGGAGTGCGCGGTTCCCGCTCGCATGGTTTTTGCTTGGCAGCTGATGGATGCCGACCCGCGCGGAGAACTCGATTTGTCCGACGCCGTTGTGGTGCTTGACGAGGTGTACCGCACGGGTGACGCTGACCGGACCCGCTCACTGATGCAGCGTGCCGGGCGCGTCGTCTGCCGCAACCTGGGACAGGTGGTGATCGCTCGCGAGCTGGGCGTGACGTTTGACGTGGCGGCGCCGGTGTTCTGCGCGAATCGGGCCACGCTTACCTGGCTGCGCGGACTCGGTGCGGGGCGGGTGTACTTGCCGGCCGAGTTGTTCGGCAATGATGCGGAGCGTATTGCCGAACTGGCTGCTGAACCCGGCGTCTTGGGTCCGGTCGACGCCGACCGTCCCGAGCTTATGGTGTGCGAGCACTGCCTGCTGACCGCCGAGGGCGTCTGCGCCACCGATGCGACGGGACAGGTCCATTGCCGTGACTGCTCGCGTCGTCGGCAGACGCGCTATTTGGTCGAGCGCGACGGTACGCGTCTGCCGGTCGCTGTCGACGCATGCGGCAGGACGAGGATTCTCCTGTCGTAGGTGTTCGGCCGCGCCGTTTTGTTATCATATGAGAGTTTATGGACTTCCAGCACCGCCGTATCCGGCGAGGGTGCTATAGCAAAAGGAGGATACCCAATGCTGTCTGTCGACGAGCAAATGCGTATCATCACCTCGGGCGCCGCGCAGATCGTCCCCGAGGCCGACCTTCGCAAGAAGCTTGAGAAGGGCGAGCCCCTCAACATCAAGCTCGGCGTCGATCCCACCAGCCCCGACCTGCACTTGGGACATGCCGTGCCCCTGCGCAAGATGCGTCAGTTCCAGGACCTGGGCCACAACGTCACCCTTATCATCGGTAACGGCACCGCGCTGATCGGCGATCCTTCGGGCAAGAACTCCACGCGTCCGCAGCTTTCGCAGGAGCAGATCGAGGCCAACGCCGAGACCTACGTGAGCCAGGCCATGAAGATCCTGGATCCCGAGAAGACCACCATCGTGCACAACGGCGACTGGATCCTTTCGATGGACCTGGCCGGCCTGCTGCAGGTGTGCTCCAAGTTCACCGTCGCCCGCATCCTTGAGCGCGATGACTTTACCAAGCGCTACCAGTCTCAGACGCCGATCGCCCTGCATGAGTTCCTGTATCCCGTGATGCAGGCCTTCGACTCCGTGCAGATCAAGGCCGACGTGGAGATGGGCGGCACCGATCAGCTCTTCAACCTGCTCGCCGGCCGTGAGCTCATGGAGAAGATGGGCATGGAGCCCCAGATCGCGCTCACCATGCCGCTGCTCGAGGGCACCGATGGCGTGCGCAAGATGTCCAAGTCCTACGGCAACTACATCGGCCTGACCGACGCCCCCAAGGATATGTTCGGCAAGACCATGTCCATCCCCGATGAGATGATCGGCAAGTACTATCGTCTGGCCAGCTCGCTCACCCCGGCCGAGGTCGACAAGATCGACGCTGCCCTGGCCGATGGTTCTGCCGACCCCTACGAGCTCAAGCGCGCTCTGGGCCGCGACCTGTGCGACACCTACCACGGCGCCGGTGCCGGTGACGAGGCTCAGGCCGAGTTCGACCGCGTGTTCAAGGAGGGCCAGCTCGCCGACTTCCCCGAGAAGCACGTTGAGCTGACTGTTAACGACGAGGGCCAGATCTACCTCGCCGGCCTGCTCAAGGACTTGGGTCTTTCGGCGAGCGCCGGCCAGGCTCGTCGCGATATCGACGGCGGCGGTGTCAAGATCAACGGCAAGGCCGTGGCTCCCAAGAGCTATAACATCGATCCCAGCGCCCTCAAGCTGGGCGACACCCTCTCCGTAGGCAAGCGCAAGGGCTTCAAGTTGATTTAGTTCCGCCGTTCTACCGAACGGCGGACCCGCCCGGGGGG
>CABRWN010000139.1 GCA_902474645.1 uncultured Collinsella sp. | reverse complement strand
CGACCGCCCTCAAACTCGGCGTCGAGCCACTCGTCGACAATCATCTTAGCGAGCTCGGAGCCCACGACGCGGGCGCCAAAGGCGAGCACGTTGGTATTGTTGTGCATGCGGGAGAGCTTGGCGCTGAAGGGCTCGGAGCACACAACGGCGCGTACGCCCTCGACCTTGTTGGCAGCCAAGCTAATCCCGACACCGGTGCCACAGATGAGGATGCCCAGGTCGACGTCGCCGTTGGCAACGGCCTTACCCACCTTGTAGCCGGCGATGGGGTAGTCAAAGCTCTCGGAGGTGTCGGTGCCAAAGTTCACGACCTCGCAGCCGCGCTCCTTCAGGTGCTCGGAAATGATGTTCTTGAGCTCGACGGCGGCGTGGTCGTTACCGATACCGATCTTCATGGATGGTTCCTCTCTGGTCTGTGCGGCGCAAATGCTAAAGGTGTTTACCGCGTTCGACTGCATGATAGCGCGACTTTTGCGTAAACGCTCGAGCGTTTTTTGGTCAAACGCTTTAGCAGGCAACAAGACTGGCTTCTCGTGAATGAATGTCGTCAGTTTGCGCTTGAGCGCCGTCCGCCGGAACCATGGTTGCGGTTTTTGATGCATTGTTATCAAATAAAGGAGCTAACTTTTTTGAGAGCCCAGCCCGTTATGCAAGCAGGAGATACCTATGCCTACCGATTCCATCCGTGATGCCGCGTTTTGCGATGTTTTGAACCGCGAGCTTGTCTGCGCGCTCGGCTGTACCGAGCCCATTGCCGTTGCCTATGCAGCGGCGCTGGCGAGCCAGACGCTCGGTTGCGAGCCCGATCATATGGATGTTGCCTGCTCGGGCAACATCATCAAGAACGTCAAGAGCGTGACCGTGCCCAACTCGGGCGGTATGCACGGTATTGAGGCCGCGGCCGTGCTGGGTGCCGTGGGCGGCGACGCTAAGAGCGCGCTCGAGGTGCTCGAGAGCGTTAACGATGAAGACCGCGCTCGCGTGGCCGAGCTCCTCGCCGACGCCGGCTACTGCGATGTGTCGCTTGTCGAAGGTGTGCCCAACCTCTACATCAAGGTGACTGCGACGGCCGGGGGCCATACCGCGGTCGTCGAGATTACCGACCACCACACCAATGTCACGTGCCATACGCTCGATGGTATTCCGGTATGCGGCAAGTCGGCGGGGGAGTGTGCCGCCTGCGCCGAGCGCGTGGTGGCCGAGCGTGCGGCGGATAGCGCGGACACGCCCATGTCGATTGAGACCATCATCGACTTTATCGAGGACGGCGACATCGATGACGCCCGCGCTGCCGTTGAGCTTCAGATTGAGCTGAATGGCGCAATCAGTGCCGAGGGCCTTGCGCACGCTTGGGGCGCCGAGGTTGGTCGTACGCTGCTGGGTGCTCGTGCCGATGACGTCGCCTGCCGTGCCCGTGCCCGTGCGGCCGCCGGGTCCGACGCCCGCGCTGCCGGTCGCCATTGTGTGCGGCTCGGGCAATCAGGGCATTACCTGCGCATTGCCCGTCATGGAGTATGCCGAGTACCTGCGTTGCGACCACGAGCGTCTGGTGCGCGCCGTGATGCTGTCCGATCTTATCGCCGTGCATATCAAGAGCTATATTGGTGCTCTCTCGGCGTTTTGCGGTGCTATTTGCGCTGCGTGCGGCGCCGGCGCTGCGATTACCTGGCTGTGCGGTGGCACGCGCGAACAGATTGGCGCGACGGTCTCGAATACGCTTGGCAACGTGGGCGGCATCGTGTGCGACGGCGCCAAGGCGAGCTGTGCCGCCAAGATCTCGGCTGCCGTTGATGCGGCGATTCTGGGCCACGATATGGCTATGCAGGGTCGCGGCTTCCGCGCCGGCGAGGGCCTGATCCAGGATACCGTTGAGCAGACAATCGCCAGTATGGGCTATGTGGGTCGTGTGGGTATGAAGGACACCGACGTCGAGATCCTCAATATCATGATTGGCAAGACTGAAATTTGTTAGTTAATTAAGTTGCGGCGAGATAGTTCCTAGATTCTCCCCGAGAGGCTCCAATTAGGAACTATTTCACCGCAACCGCGTTTGATGTTCTATTGGCTACGACAGTTCGTTGGCTACTTGGTGTTCGTAGAAGGCTTCTACTACGGCGTTAAAGTCGCGGGCGAAGTCTTCCATGGTTCCGTGCCAGGTGGCTCGGCCGGGTTTTCCCTGGCCAACATAGGCGGTTTGAATGCCGCAGGCGGGGCTGGGGAAGTCGCGTTTGGGATCGTTGCCCACCATAAGGACCTCGTGCGGCTCGAGTCCCATGACCTGCAGCTGCTCTAGATAGTAGGTGGCATCGGGCTTGCAGCGGGTGGTGTTTCCCATGTGCGTGACGAGCTCAAAGGGAGCGTCGGCCAGGTCGCCCCAACCCATGCGGCACTCGATGGCCCCCTGGGGAAAGCTGGGGTTGGTAAAGAGCGCGCAACGCAGCCCTGCGTCCTGTACGGCCTGGAGCGCGGCGTGTGCGCCCGGCATGGCGTGGGCGTTAATGACATCGTCGTTCTTGTACGGAAGAACTTCGCGGTCATAGTAGGTAAACGCCTCGTAGATGAGGGGATCGGAGAGGCGGATCCCGCATCGGCGCTCGACCTCTTCTTGGTAAAACTCAAGATTGGTGCGGTTGTCCGTGCCGCTGCGGCGATTGGCGTTGAGGTCGACCAGGATGGTGCCGAGGCGTGCCATCGTGCCACCGCGGCTGCGGCGCCCGATATCCGCGAGCATCGAAGAGACATCCTTAAAATAGCGAAGGATGAACGCGTTGAGGTTGATGCTGAGAAGCGTCTCGTCCATATCGAAAACGACTGCTTTGAGCACGCGGGCACCTTTCTCGAAAAATCGATCTAGAATCGTTGGCTCCGGATACTTTACCCCAAAGCCGAATGCCTGGCTGGTTATCGTCAAGTTGCGGAGACGTGTGTTCATAAGATTACGAAAAAGTCTCCACACGAGTAAAAAATCGCAGTTCACGCTTGAAATCGAACTCATTTCCCCGTAACCTATACGAACGTGATTGCATAAGCGTCACATTAGTATCTGTCGGCTCCCGAGTGTTCCTAAACGTTGTGTGCTTGTCGCACCCTTCTGTAGGTCCTAGCAATCGGGGCCCCGTAGTTCGAAAGGGGTCCACCTTTGAGTGAGATTCAGAACTCGTCCATTTTCTCTCTTGACGATGTCAACGAGGAGGAGATGAACAACCTCATCGACGGTACGATTACCGACTTTGATGAGGGCGATCTCGTTAACGGCACTGTCGTTAAGATCGAGCATGACGAGGTGCTCGTTGACATCGGATTCAAGTCCGAGGGCGTTATCCCGGTCCGCGAGCTGTCCATCCGCAAGGACGCTAACCCTGCAGACATCGTTGCACTCGGTGATCCCATCGAGGCTCTGGTTCTCCAGAAGGAGGACAAGGACGGTCGTCTGGTCCTGTCCAAGAAGCGTGCCGAGTACGAGCGTGCTTGGAACTGCATCGAGGAGAAGTTCAACTCCGGCGAGAACGTCGAGGGCGAGGTTATCGAGGTTGTCAAGGGCGGCCTGATCCTCGACATCGGCCTGCGTGGCTTCCTGCCTGCTTCCCTCGTCGACCTCCGTCGCGTCAAGGACCTCACCTCTTACATGGGCACTCACATCGAGGCCCGCGTCATCGAGATGGACCGCAACCGCAACAACGTTGTCCTCTCCCGTCGCGTCGTGCTCGAGGAGTCCCGTAAGGCCGAGCGCTCCGAGATCCTGTCCAAGCTCAAGTCTGGCATGCGTCTCCAGGGCACCGTTTCCTCCATCGTCGACTTCGGCGCCTTCGTCGACCTCGGCGGTATCGACGGCCTTATCCACATCTCCGAGCTCTCTTGGAACCACGTCAACCATCCTTCCGAGGTTGTCAAGGTCGGCCAGGAGGTCGAGGTCGAGGTTCTCGACGTCGACCTCAACCGCGAGCGCATCTCCCTGGGTCTCAAGCAGACCACCGAGGATCCGTGGCGCGCACTGGTCAAGAAGTACCCCGTCGGCGCTATTGTCGAGGGCACTGTGACCAAGCTTGTCCCGTTCGGCGCTTTCGTCGATCTGGGCGAGGGCATCGAGGGCCTGGTGCACATCTCCGAGATGGCCAACAAGCACGTCGATCAGCCTTCTCAGGTCACCCATGTGGGCGACAAGGTTCAGGTCAAGGTCATGGAGATCGACCTCGACCGTCGTCGTATCTCCCTGTCCATGAAGTCTGCTGCTGAGACTCTGGGCGTCGAGATCGAGGTTACCCCGCTGCCTTCCGAGAAGAAGGACGAGGAGACCGACGCCGAGTAAATCGGTTTGACGATCACTTGTTTAAGGGATCCGTCCGCAATGGACGGGTCCCTTTTTGCATTTGCTGCTGAGGCGCGCGATGTTACCCGTGCGCAATGCTGCCCGGGTTGTCTGTTTGCTATTTGGTTGTCGGTGCATGAAAAATGCCGACATCCCGCCTCGGGGAGGAGGCGGGAACGCACCGAGTAGACGGAGGGGCGCGGAGCGCGGTCGCGTCTCGACTGACGACGTTGCCCATCGACATGCTTATTGTACTGCATGGCGTGGTTCTTGGTTTATCGTGTCGAACGCTTGTGTTGTGCCATTGCCTGCGGCAACGGTGTGCTACACTCTTGCACTGCTGAGTGGGCCAGACGGTCGCGCGATGTGCTGCTTGCAGCACGCGTGAGGAAAGTCCGGGCTCCAGAGGGCGGGATGCCGGCTAACGGCCGGGCGGAGTGATCCGACGGAAAGCGCCGCAGAAAAGAAGACTCCCACCTGCGCCGCAGGGCGTAAAGGGAAAAGCTGAAACGGTGGTGTAAGAGACCACCAGCGTCGTGGTAACACGGCGGCTTGGCAAGCCCCATCCGGAGCAAGCGCGAATAGGAACGCTATGGGCCGGCCCGGTCCGCGTTCGGGTAGCGTGCGTGGAGCTGCACGGTAACGTGCAGACAAGATAAATGACCGTTCACGACAGAACCCGGCTTATAGGCCCACTCAGCAACTAAGTTGACGCTGCGAACCCGTCAGCGCGGCAATCTGCCTTTCAAGCCTTCGGGCAGGACCATAAGGTCAATGCCCTCGGCTTTCAAGGCACCTTGCTCGCGCTGACGGGTTCTCGCTTTCGTTGACGGAATCATCGGCGGTTCCGTTCTTGGCGTCTCGCTGTTTTTGCCTGGTCATCGGCGTTGCCGTTCTAGTTGCCGGGATTATCGGTACGGCCTTTGCCGTATTATTGAGGCTGTTTGTTGCCGCGCTTTATTCTGTTGAGGGGCTTTGTTGGACAGCTATTTTACTCTGCAATCGAATATTGAGGCTTCGGGCGAGTTTGTGGACCGCAAGAGCCGGTTTATTGCCCAGCTGGTCCATATTGAGTCCGAGGATGAGGCGAATGCCTTTATCGAGATGGTTCGCAAGCGTCATTACGACGCTCGACACAATGTTCCCGCGTGGATTTTGGTCGATGGACGCGAACGCCAGAGCGATGACGGTGAGCCGAGCCGCACGAGCGGTATGCCGACGCTCGAGGTGCTGCGCGGCGCGGGGCTCAAAAATGTTTGCTGCGTAG